>NZ_JBEPCJ010000101.1:0-38141 GCF_040299565.1 Spirillospora sp. NPDC000708 | reverse complement strand
CAGGTTCTTCTTGGTCGATGAACCATCTACCGGAGACCTCACTGCGTCCGGCTCACAACACGCCGACACTCACCCCACTTCGAAACACGGCCTAGTCGCGCGTGCGCAACGCCTGTGCGAGCGCGTCGACGGTTACGCCCACAATGGCCAGGAGTTGCGCCGGGCTCGCCCCGGCTCTGCTCATGACGGCGAGAGACTGGTTCACGGCGGCCACGTGTTCGGCGAAGGCCTCGGCGTCCTGGTCGGTCAATCGGCCGGCCTTCAGCGCGGTGCGCAGACGCAGGCGCTGGACGCCCAGCGCCTCCTTCGCGTGCGCCGCGATGCTCGGGCTCAGCACCGGGATCGCCATGGCCGATTGGGCGACCAGGCATCCATCCGGCAGTTCGGGATCGGCGATGCGCTCGAGGGTGACGTCGAAGAACGCGCGAACGGCTGTGAGGGGCTCCGAGGCCGCACACGACAGGGCGGCGTCGTACTTGTCGCCGTAGCGCGTGGCATAGCGCTCCAGGCAGCGCAGGAAGAGCGTGTCCTTGTCGCCGAGCGAGGAGTAGATGGAGCTGCGGTTCAGACCGGTCGCCCGGGACAGATCGTCTAGCGAGGTGTCGGCGTAGCCGGCGCGCCAGAACTGGATCATCGCGGCGTCGAGCGCCGCGTCCATGTCGAACTGCTTCTTGCCTGCCACGTGGCACGTCCTTGCCGGTGTGTCGATGTCTCGGGCTGCGCTGCGCACCATCCTATCTTGAACTAAACAGTTCAAGATGTGTTAGCCTCCGGGCATGGTCATGGCAGGGCGTCCCTCGCACTTCGCGGCAGCGCGATAAGCAGGCCACGGAGTCCTGGCCGCCGTCGTCCTCATCTGCACCGTCCTCATGGCCGGCCGCTCTCGCCATCTGCACCGCGTCCGCGGGCCTGACCCGCGGGCGAAGCACCGAACCAGCACACCTAACACCGATGGAGAACCCCCGTGACTGACCCTGCGACCAGCGCTTGGCACGCCCGCGAAAGCAACCCTGTCCCCGACCTGCCCCTGCACGATCTGGCGGGATTCGATCACCGCTGGGTCGACGCGGACGGCGTCCGCCTTCATGCCGTCGAAGGCGGTCGGCCGACCGGCCCGACTGTCGTCCTGCTCGCGGGATTCCCGCAGACCTGGTGGGCTTGGCGAAAGGTGATGCCCAGCCTCGCCGGCCGATTCCACGTCATCGCGATCGATTTGCCGGGTCAGGGCCACTCCGAGCGTCCGGAGCGCGGCTACGACACGCACACGGTCGCCGCGCACGTCCACGCGGCCGTGAAGGCTCTCGGGGTGTCGACCTATTGGCTGGCCGCCCACGACATCGGCGCCTGGGTTGCTTTCTCTCTCGCGCTCCAATTCGAGAGCCGACTGCGCGGGGTCGCTCTGCTCGACGCCGGCATTCCCGGCATCACCCTTCCGGAAGCGATTCCCACCGACCCGGAGAGGGCGTGGAAGACCTGGCATTTCGCGTTCCACCTTGTGCCCGACCTGCCCGAGACGCTGCTCGCCGGCCGCGAACGGGACTACGTCGGCTGGTTCCTGAAAACGAAGGTCCTCTCACCCGACACGTTCGACGACGCCGAGCTCGACCACTACGCAGCGGCCGTCGCCGTCGACGGTGGCCTCCGCGCTTCCCTCGCCTACTACCGGGACGCCGCCGAGTCGGCGCGCAAGAACCACGAGGTGCTCGAGCGGCGGCACCTCACCGTGCCCATCCTCGGAATCTCCAGCAGCCACGGCTCCATCCCGGACATGGCGGCCTCCATCAGCCCATGGGCCGACGACGCGACCGGGGTCGTCGTGCCCGACGCCGGACACTTCATCCCCGACGAGCAGCCCGAAGCCGTCGCCGCCGCGATAGCCGACTTCGTCCTCGCCGGTGACTGACACCGGTCGATGTCACGAGCGCCGCCCGATCTCCCCGGTGCCGTTCACTTGACGCCGCGTTTCAGCCAGGAGGCCGTTCAGGACATGGCCGATCGCGTCGTCGAACAGATCCGCACCGGCCGCATCCGGCGGTAGAGCGGCGCCGGGGGTACCGTGGCCGCCACGCGTGCGCAGTCAGGCAGTTAGGCGTGCCGCAGAGGGGGCGGTGGCGTGCTGCCGCGCCTTCTGATCCTGGCGGCCGGGACCCAGCCTCAGGAGTGGGATGCTGTCGTGCTCCGCCGGGATCAGCCCCAGCGTGCGTCCCGACATCCGGCGCCCGAGCGTCCATCTGGTCGTCGGGCGCGGCTTGCTGCTCGTGTTCGCGGAGCATCCGTCGATCTGCACCGGCGTGGGTATCGCCGCGCTCCTCGCTGGCGACCGCGCCCGCCGAGCCGCCGGGGCGCCCCGAAGGACCGTCTTCACCGGGCGGTGCGGACCTGGTTCAACAGGGCCCCGACCGCGTACCTCGTCGAGGCGCGCGCCGAGCCGCGCACGCTGCTGGCGGAGTCGGGCGGCGGTTCCGACAGGCTCCGCGTCCGATCGGATGGGCGGATCGCCCCGCGAGCCACGTCGAGGCCTGCGCGTGGCTCGCCGGCTGGGCCCGAAGTCATCGTCCCGGGGCTGCTCGCCGTCCGGGAGTGGACGTCGGACGACGGTGAGCCCCTGCCGGGGCGAGGCGCCGCGCTGGCTGCCCGGCATGCTCGCGACTCAGCAGATCGGCGGCGCCGTCGCGTCGCGTTGCCCGCTGGTCAGCGCGGACTAGGTTCTGGGAGCGGAGTCCCGCTGTCCTGGGGCAGCGCCACCCGTGCTCATCCCGGCTGAGGTGTCGCATTGGCCGCGACTTTGCCGCCCTGACCGAACTGGGCGCATGCCACGGACTCGTTCGCTCGCACTGCCTATGGCAAACGGCAAGGTCGAACGCTTCAACCGCACCCTGGCCACCGAATGGGACTACCAGCAGGTGTTCACCAGTAGCACCAACCCACCCGACGACGCACCGCACTCGGCGCGGTGTGCTTGTCTGCCTGCCCTCGATTCTGGCTGAGCATGACGAAGGTCGACACGACCCGCTCGTGACGTAGACCGATCTTGGAATCCTTCGCACCGGCCATCGCGCGCTCCCCGATCACACCTCCTACCGATGCCGTCGACTCCGCCGACCGCGGCACTTTTTTGATCATGGAACTGTAGGGTCGGTCGTGCCGTTTGGCGCCGCTGGGAACGCGCCGGTGGCGGCTTCCGCACGTCCCGGCGCCTCTGCGGCGACACCCCCCCCGAAGTGAGGAAGACACCGTTGAAACGACGTCCCAGGTCGGTGGTGGCCGCTGCGGCCACCGTGCTCGCCTGCATCGCTGCGGCTCAGCCCGCCTTAGCCGATGGTTCCGACCCCGCCGGCGTGGTGCCCGTCTCGGGCACCAGCGCGCTGCCGGCGGGCTGTGGCCTGCCCGCGGGCGACGGCTACGTGCTCAACCCGAACACCGAGGTCCAGCCCATGGTGGCGCGGGACCCGAAGCGGCCGTGGCATCTCGTCACGGTGTACCAGCAGGACCGGTGGAACCGGTACGGCAGCAACGGGGCCGTCACCGCCGTCTCCGACGACTACGGTGCGACCTGGCATCCGTCGGCTAACCAGCCCGCCTTCTCCCGCTGCAACGGCGGAACCGCGGCCAACGGCGGAGACTACGACGTCACGACCGACCACTGGATCACGGTCACGCCGTCCGGTGCGGCGATCGCCGCGTCGTTCTCGCTGTCGCGCACCGGCGAGGTGACGGCCATCCTCGTGTCGCGGTCCGGTGACGGCGGCAAGCACTGGGACGCCCCCGCGACGCTGCAGCGGGACGACAACCCCGAGTTCTTCAACGACCGTCCGGCGATCACCGCCGACCCGTACCACCCGGGCGTCGTCTACGCGGCGTGGGACCGGGCCGACACCCAGTCGAACGGAGACTGGGTGCAGCCGGTCTACATGGCGAAGTCGACCGACGACGGGCGCACCTGGACCACGAAGAAGGTGTACGACTTCCCCGCCAACAGCGGCGCCATCGGCACCGAGCTGGTCCCGATGGCCGACGGGACGCTGGTGATGGGCCTGCACCAGGAGACCAACACCACCGCCGCGACCCAGGTCATCCGCTCGACCGACGGCGGCAGCACCTGGTCGGCGCCGACGCTGAACGTGGCGGCCCCCTTCGCGGTGGGCACCAAGATCCCTGACCCGGACAACTCGGGTGACCCGGTGCGCAACGCGACGCTGCCGCTGCTGGCGGCCCAGCCGAACAGCAAGGTCGTGAACGCGGTCTGGCCGACCCAGGACGCCGACGGCACCTTCCACGTGGCGTACGCCCGGTCCACGGACGACGGCAAGACCTGGTCCAGCCCGGTCCGCGTGGACAAGACCCCCACCGGTTCGGCCGCGGTCCCGGCGATCGCCGTGTCTCCCGGCGGCGCCCTGGCGGTCACGTACTACGACTTCCGCAACAACACCTCGGCCGCCACGCTGCCTACCGACTTCTGGGCCGTGACCTGCGGGAGCGACTGCACGAAGCCCGGGGCGTGGCGCGAGCGGCACATCGAGGGCCCCTTCGACGCGCGGGCGGTCCCGTCGACGAGTTCCGGCCGGATGCTCGGTGACTACACGGGCCTGGTCTCGACCGGCTCCGCGTTCGTGGCCGTCTACGGCGTGGCCACCGGCGACTCCGCCAACCCGGTGGACATCCATAGCGCGACCTTCTACAACTGACCAGCCGGACGCGACCCGCCGGGGGCTCCCGGCCCCCGGCGGGTCGCACGCGGTCCGGCCGCGCTCGGCCGACCTCCGATCAGCGGGTTTCGCTCTGCTTCACTGCTGAGTGGTAGGGGTGAGTGAGCGGCGCGGACGCCGAACACGGAGCGCCCGCCACGGCGCTGATCAGCGGATTCGGCGAAGGACCATCGACGACGTCGCATGATTCTGCAATCGCTGGTGTCGCTGAGCGCAGCCGCCACGGAGCGCGGTCGCCTCTACGGCAGTGCCCGTGCTCCGTCCCCCGTCCTTGGTCGGCGGCCCGAGGTATCGGCCGAGCACGACCGACGCGGGGCGCCAGTGCGACCCGCCTCTGTCAGGGATCACTCGAGGGCGGCCGTTCTCACGGCCCCACGGTGTTATTGCAGCCGAGAGGCGAAGACGTAAGCGGCTGGTGGCTCCACTGGCTGGACTGTGCCACCGCCAACCTCGGTCATGATGCGTTGGCTCGCTGGCGGTTCGCCGCTCACGCGCGGGTAGGTGGGAGTGCATGCCGACGGCAGACCACGGCAGACCACGGGACGACCGGCGAATTGTCAATGCTCGGGCTGATGAACAGCGGCACCGGCTCCAGCGTGATGTGCGCGACGGGATGTGCATCCGTCCCGCTGCTGGCGCGAGGAATGGCCCTCACCGCCAGCACGGCTCCCGGCGCTCCTTCTGCGACTGCACGAGCATGAGGTGGTGTTCTCCTGGCCTATGACTCCGAGTACGCCCAGTCTTTCGGACGAGGTCGGCGAGCGAACCGGCGTCGGCGGGTGCACAGCTGCGTCGCGGCACCCTGACGAATGATCTCGCGTACTCCGCCGGCAGCGGCCGCCTCGATCGTCTCGGCCGAGTCTGCGGCTCCACTGCTCCAAGCGGTGTTGCCAGTTCGGGGCAGGCGCGGGCGGCTTCAGCGGCGCTCGGACGTGGTACTCGGGGCATGGTCGCGGACGCGGCGCCGACGGCGCCCTCGACGCGCAGCACGCCGGTCACGGCGGTGACGCCAGGCAGCGCGGCGCCCCGTCCGCCGCCGCGGCCGCGGCTACGATCACGACACGTAGCGCGGCATGGTGTGGGCTCCCAACGCCGGGTCGTGGAACGGGCGGTCGCGCACGTGTACTGAGCCCTTTGTCAGCGGCGGTGCGGGGACTGCTGATCACGTGATGGTCGCGGTGGGTGTGGCTCGGCGGGACGTCGAGAAGCCCCTGGTGGGACGGTTGATCCCTCACAATCGCTCGTCTGCATCAGGGGCTTCGCATGCTTTTGTTTCGTGCTGCCGCTGCCGCTGCCGCTGCCGCGCCAGACCCCGGCCTACGCCGCCAGCGTCGTCTGCCGGCACCGCAAGAAGAGCGGCAGCAAGAGCCGGGTACTGCCGCCCGGCCTGCAGTGCGTCAGTCGATGGGACTGTGTCAACGCTACTGAGATCGGGCAGCGGGGCGGTCCATCACTCGGACACGGGCCATTCCTCGGCCAGGAGCGCGTATGAGAGACCGTCGAGCCATCCCTTGGTGCGGTGGAGAGAGTCTTTCACCGTGTGCTGTTCGCGGCGCATCCCAACCCGCTCCATCAGCCGCCACGATGGTTCGTTGTCGTAGAAACACTCCGCGTGCAGGCGGCGCAGGCCAAGACTCCTGAAGGCGACGTCGATGAGGGCGCGTACCGCTTCGGTGGCGTAGCCCTTGCCGCCGTAGGAGGGATCCAACGTCCACCCGAGCTCTCCTTGGACGCTTTTCGCCTGGTCAGCGACCTCCTCCTGGGCCCAAGCGTCCTGAACCTGCAGCGTCAGATCGCCGATCACCCGGCCGTCCAGTTCGACGACGATCAGGTCTGCGAGTCGCTCCATACGGAGAAAACGCTCACGGTAGTCGTCGTACGTCGCCGTGGCGGCCGCGACCCAATCGTGGACCTCCGGCAGTTGCCGGAAGACCCAGGTCGCGTCCAGGTCGTCGGGCGTGGCCCGTCGCAACAGCAGTCGGTCGGTGGAAATCGGCCAGTCCAGCGTGTCAAGAGGGTGGCGCATGGGCTTCATGCTGGCAGAGAGCCGTGGTGACACAAAACGGATTACTGCGGGCGACGTCCCACACCGACGCGGCGATCGCCCTACAGGAACTGACGGGACACCGAAGCGGCCAGGGCTCCTGGCAACCAGCGTTCCGAGAATCAAGTGGAGTCGCCGCCGCAGCGGAGTCCAGGTGATCACGTGATGGTCGCGGTCGGTGTGGTTGCTGCGGAACGTCGAGACCTTTGCCGAACTGGGCGCGGGCTTCGCCGTCTCCACCACCAACGCGCGGCGCTATGTCAACGAGGCCATCGACGCGCTGGTCACCCGGTCGCCCCAACTCGGTGTCGCCAGCGATCGACCGGGTCGCCGCCGACCGGCCGTACTACTTGGGGAAAGCACCACCCCCACGGCATGAAGCACCAGGTCGCCGCCCCGGACTGGTGCCCCGCTGTGGGTGCGGGGGCCGCTGCGGTTCGGTCCATGACCTGGCCGCGGCCCGCATCTAGGGCGTCATCCGGACGTTGGCGGCCGCCGGACTGCTCGTGCTGGCCGACAATGCCTACCAGGGCGCCAGCGCTCACGACCCTCACGTCCTACAAGGGACGTGACAAGCCCGAGCCACAGAAGGACGCCGACCGTCGACACGCCGAGCTTCGCGCGCCCGCAGAACGTGTGAACGCCCAGCTCAAGTCATGGTGAATCCTGCGAACGCTGCGCTGCTGCCCCTTCCGCGCCGGTCGCATCGCCAAGGCCATCCCGCTGGAAAGGCTCACTGGTTCCGTCGACTGCGGACCCGCTGGAAGGTCCGCGACCCTATCCACGAAGCCCGAACTGATCTGGCATGCGGCCTACTTGCTGGAGACGCCCGCACGGATTGAAAAAAGGGCCGAAAAAATAGTTGAGTTTCCTGGCATGAGCCAATACATCAAGACGTTTCATGCGATCGAGATCGGCGACGGCGACGGCGGCGATGGGCGTCGGGCCGCGCACGTCCGGCCGACAATGATGGGCGCGGAGAGCCGGCTGACCGAGGAAGGCCGGACCCCGCAGGGCGCAGTGCGGGCGCGGGGGCTGTTCGAGGTCCACATGCCCGAGCTGGTCCCAGCGCTTGACCGGCTCGCCGGCCAACTGGCCACTCCCTGGGCGGGCACCCTTCTCACGCTGGCCGCGGTGCGGCCGTTCTTCTCCGGCTGCACCCAGATCGGTGGCAAGGGCGCGTTGCTCAGGAACTACGACTTCGCCCCCGACCACTGCGAAGCCACCATCGTCTCCTCCTATTTCCTCCGGCCCGTGATCGGCATGCAAGAAGCGGGATGGGGCCTGCTGGACGGTATGAACGACGCTGGTCTCGCGATCTCACTTACCTTCGGCGGGCGGTTCGTCCACGGGCCGGGATTCGCCATCCCCCTTGTGCTGCGCTATCTGCTGGAAACCTGCCAGACCGTTGATGAAGCGATCGGGAGACTGCGCACCATACCCGTCGCGATCCCGCAGAACGTCACCCTCGTCGACCCGGACCAGGCCGTGACGGTCTTTGTGGGGCCCGACATCCCGCTGATCGAAGCGGCCGACAGTTGCGCCACCAACCACCAGCACCTACCGGTTCCAGACGAGCAGGAGCGATCCACCCGGACCCGCAAGCGACTGGCCGCCGTGCAAGTGGCGGGAGTTGACGTGACGGCGATGCTGCGACCACCGCTCTACCAGTACGGCTACGACCAGTGGCTGGGCACGGTGTACACGGCGCACTATCACCCCGCCAGGGGCCATGTGACGTACCACTGGCCCGGCGAGCACTGGGAGCAGTCCTTCACCCGCTTCTCTCCAGGAACACGCACCATCACCTTGGGGGAGCGGGACGGGAACGATGCCCCTTGACGCACCGCGCACGCGGGGACGGTGGCGGGACGATCGGGCGCCGTCGCGCCGGGATCGATCCGGCGCCCGAATGCGTGCCACTACCCGTCCGACCGCCTCGTGGGTGACGCAGGCGGCCCGAAATCTGGCCATACGACGGTAGGGCTTGGTCGGCCGCCGAGTCTGCCGGACCTTCAGCCCGGCGTTCGCTCCCGCCCCCAGCCGTCTGCCACGCTGCCTAACGTTCCGGCAGGTCAAGCCAGGAAGCACCCGTGGCGGTGTGGGATGACGCTCATGGTGAGCCGAGTGGGGGCGGGAGGCCGCCGCAGCGTCGGCCGGCGCGCACGAGAGGGGGCGGAGCCGGCCTCAGTGAGTTGCGGTGCAGGAGATCAGTACGCGAGCTCCCCGATGCCGCCGTCAACGCGCAGGACGGTGCCGGCTGTGTAGGCCGACTCGTCCGAGGCCAGGTAGACGGCCGCCTTGGCCAACTCGGTGGCGGTGCCGAGGCGGTGGAGGGGCACGGTCCTCCGGATTTCGTCGTAGATGGCGGCCTGTCGCTCTGGGCCGAGCGGCTTGAAGGTGTCGGTGACGGTCGGCCCCGGGCTCAGGCCGTTGACACGGATACCCCGGTCCTTCAGCTCATAGGTCAGCCCGCGGGAAAGGGAGAGCAGGCCGGCCTTGGCGGCGCCATAGACCGCTGCGTTCTCATGCCCGATGAACGCGGAGACTGAGCCGACGAGGATGACCGAGGCCTGCCGTGAGAAGAGCGGCAGCAGGTCCTTGATCAGGAAGAACGGTGCCTTGAGGTTGGTGGCGACGAGTTTGTCGAATGCCTCTTCGGTCCATGCTTCGATCGGGAGGTGGGTGACGTCGGCGGCGTTGCTCATCAGGATGTCGAGCTTCGGCCACTCCTCCTGTAGCCGTGCTGCGAGCGCCGCCTGGCCGGGCGTGTCGCCGGCGTCGCTGAGGATGGGCACCAGCGGGCCGTCCAGCTGCCGGGCGGCCTCGTCCAGCCGTTCCTTCGAGCGTCCCGTGATCGCGACGGTCGCTCCCTCGGCGAGGAACTCCCGGGCGGTCGCGAGCCCGATGCCGCCCGTCCCGCCCGTGATCAGTGCGTGCTTTCCCTCAAGACGACCCATCGAATCATTCCTCTCACTCGCCAAGATGCGTGGTTTGTTAGTCGGCAACGATGACGGGTCGTCCCCGCCATCTCGGAGAACGCCGTACCGCCCTTGCCATGTCGGCGGCAGGCGTGACGCAGGTCAGATGGCGGTGCGGCCGCCGTCGGCGGCCACGATGGCACCGGTCATGTAGCTGGCCTGGTCGCCGGCGATGAAGGCGATCACCTGGGCGACCTCGGTCGGGTCGGCGGCGCGCTTGAGGGCGGTGGTCAGCCCCATGCCGCCGAGGTCGGGCCCCATGGCCGCCACCACCTTGGAGGTGGTCATCGGGCCGGGCGCCACGGCGTTGACGCGCACGTTCGACGTGGCGAACTCGGCCGCCCAGGTGCGGGTCAGGGACTCCAGCGCCGCCTTGGTGGCGCCGTAGACCGCCATCGGCGGCATGCCCAGCGCGGCCGCGGTGGAGCTGACGTTGACGATGCTGCCGCCCCCGCCGGCGGCCATCTTCGGCGCGAGCCGGGCGGTCAGGACGAACGGTGCGCGCACGTTGACCGCGAAGGCGGCGTCGTAGTCGGCGATGTCCTGGTCGGCGGTCGCGCTGAACGGGACGACGCCCGCGTTGTTGACGAGGATGTCCACCGCCCCGGCGTCGTCGGCCAGCCGCTGCACGGCCTGCGGGTCTGCCAGGTCGGCGGCAACGAAGCGTACGGTGCCGGCCGCTCCGGCGGCGGCGACCGCGCTCCGCACGTCGTCCACGACCTGGGCGCCGCGGTCCGGGTCGGTGCCGGTGATGATCACGTTCGCTCCGCCGGCGGCGAGGATCCGCGCCGTCGCGTGCCCGAGCCCGCCGATGGCGCCCGATCCGGTGATCAGCGCCGTCTTCCCGGTGAAGTCCATGTCGTCCTCCCTCTCGCCGCCCGGCGCGCTCAAGCGCCGAGGGACTTATATGTGATCGTTCAAGAAGTCCTGCGGACGTCACCATACGAGCTTTTGTGCACGCGGTCAAAAAGTCGTAGCCTGGAGGCATGGCACGGACCGGACGCCCCCGCGCATTCGACAAGGACCAGGCGCTGGAGCGCGCGCTCCTGCTGTTCTGGTCCCGGGGCTACGGAGCCACCTCCGTCCAGGACCTCGTCGACGCGCTGGCCCTGGAGCGGGGCAGCCTGTACGGCGCGTTCGGCGACAAGCGGCAGTTCTACCTGGCGGCTGTCCAGCTTTACTGGGATACCTACGAGCGCGAGCTGGTTGCGGCGCTGGAGGCCGGGCCGGTGCTGCCGGCGTTGCGCGAGGTGCTCGCCAACCCGGTCCGGGCGCAGGAGTTCGCCTCCGACGTCGGCGCTCCGCAAGGGTGCATGATCGGCAACACCACCGCCGAACTCGTCCCGCACGATGCCGAGGCCAGCGAGATCGTGGCCCGCTCGCACGCCCGCTTCACCCAGATCGTCGCCGACGCGCTGCGGCGCGCGCAGGCCGACGGCGAGGTCACCCGGGACGCCACCCCCGAGGCCCAGGCCCGGCTGCTGCTGTTCACCGTCCAGGGCCTCTCCCTGGTCTCCCGCACCGGACTCGACACGACCGCCGCGCTCGCCGCCGTCGATGCCCTGATCGACGCTCTCCGCGCCTGATCCGCGAGCCCGACTCGGGCAGCGCAGGCCGCGTCTGGCGTCCGTATGTCGCAGGAGGCGGCCGATCGCGCTCGGGTTCGGGAAGGAGAGCGGCACCTGCTCGTCAAGCGCCAGGCCGCCACTACGGCGGGACGGGCCGGTCGGGCACCCGTCGGACAGGCTCATCGCGAAGGGCATCCGCTGGGCGCCGCTGACCTGGCGCAGTGAGCCCAACTGACCTGGCAGTTGCGGGGCGCCGCCGGTCGGCGCCAGCTCGAGAGAGCAGAGGCGGCTCTGCAGCACAACCTCGGCCTCGGATGCGCCGTCGTCGTTGCCGGCTTCAGCCCTGACGGTGCCGAGCCGCCGACCATGGGAGCCGGTGTCGAACCCGGCCGGGACGACCCGCACGTCGACCCCGAGAAAGCGATGCCGCCTCGACAAATCGAGGTGACCACCCGGTCGATGTGGTGGGGTGTCGGCGTCCCACGGAGGCATCGAACCGGTCGGTGCCATGGCGCCACGGGCCATGCAGCAGTCACCGTCCTGCACACGTCGGGCGGGCCGACAGCCCGATGACAACGCGCTCCGCTGAGACGGTGCGTCAGCACCGCCGCAGCTTTGCGAGCATCAGGGGCGGATCGCCTCCGGCGAGGTTCGTCGTCCCGCCAAGAGTTCGCTTTCCAGCAGGGCGGGCGACTGGCCCGTCCCACTGCCCGAGTTCGATGGTGTGGGCCTCGTTCCGCCCGTTCCAGGAAGTTCAGGGGCGCACGCGAATGACCGTCTTGCCCTTGCGCCGCTCGGTCGGGTTGAGCACCGGGACGGCGTCGTCGAGGGTCGCGACGGTTCCGATGTGCGTGCGAAGGCGTCCGTCCCGCACCCGGTCGACGATCTCCACCAGCTGACTCGGGACGGACTCGACGACGAAGTCGACCGCGAGACCGTCGACAGGGCGAGTCTCTGCGGGGCCGACCACCGACACCAGCGTCCCGCCGGGCCGGATGATGCTCGCCGAGCGCCTCTGGACGTCACCACCGATGACATCGAAGACCAGGTCGACGCCTCCGACGTCTTCGAGATCCCCGTCGTCGAGGGCGAGGAACTCGTTCGCGCCGAAGTCGAGCGCCGCCTGGCGGTCCGTCGCTCGCCCGGTACCGATGACGTAGGCGCCGAACTCCCGCGCGAGTTGCGTCACCATGGATCCGACCGCGCCGGCGGCGCCGTGCGCCAGGACGCTCTGCCCCGCCTGAAGACGACCATGCTGGAACAGGCCCTGCCATGCGGTCAGGCCGGAGATCGGCAGGCTCGCGCCCACCGTGAAGTCGACGTCCCCGGGCAGCGGCGCGAGGTTGCGCGCCTCCACGGCCGCGTACTCGGCCAGGGTTCCGTCGCGGTGCCAGTCCGTGATCCCGAACACCCGCTGGCCCGGCGAGAGTCCCGTCGTGCCGTAGCCGAGGGAGGTGACCACTCCGGCGAACTCGTGGCCGATGATCGCCTGGACCCGGTCGTGACCGGAGCGGTCGACCCACGTCGAGGGCCACTCCCACTCTGCCGGGACGAAGCCGGACGCATGGACCTCAACGACGACATCGTTGATCGCCGGCGTCGGCTCAGGCCGCTCCGCCAGCTTGATCCCGGCCGCTTCCGCAGACTGATCAGTCGCGACGATCGCCTTCATTCCAACCTCCATCTACCTCGTGCTCGCCCGCTCTATTCGCAGGTCCGTGACTGTGTGTTCCCCGCTCAGGCAGAACGCGACGCGTTTCAGTGGTTCGGTACGGACGCCGGAGCCAACCCCTCAACGCCCTGGGCCGTCGAAGCGACAAAGCGTTACCGTCTCTTCATGGGCGAGAGGTTTGACCGGCTTGTCGAGCGCCTCCTGGACGCGGTAGAGCAGTGGTTGTACCGCAAGGAGATGCACCGGCCGCCCAGATCGCCGAGCGCGGGTTATTCGCGTTATCACGACTCGGCTTGTCTCCACGAACACGGCGTGAAGAAGCTCCGGGGGATGAATTCGGGAGTTCCGAACTGGATTTGTCGTGACTGTGGTCGCATGGTCGGACGCGGCGTGCATTGGCACCCGTGACCGGATCGCGCGGCTGGTGCGGGCCGTCACCGGGAGGGTGCGGCTCTTCCCCTCCGATCCGCAGGTCTCAAGGGTGCGCCTGGACATCATCTAACCCCAGGTGCGCACCCGCGCCGCGACAGTAGTGTCCAAGGCCGTCATGGTCCGGACGGTGTGACCGTTGACGGATGTCGGGGAGCGCTCGATCAGTTCGCCTGCCCGACGGGGCCGCCATCCGCCGCCGGCACGAAGCGGGGGAGCCGGGCCGGGTTGATGTTGGCGAGTTCGTCGAAGGCGGCCCGTTCGTAGGCCTTGGCCCAGGCGAGGTCCGCATCGGACAGCCGGCCGGTGGCCAGGCCGGCGATCAGCCGCTCGCCGTATTCGGTGTGGTCGTGCGAGGTCAGGACGAGCAGTTCCGGGAGTTCCCGTCGCAGCCACTGAATGCGGCGGATCGAGTCGACGTAGCGGGTCTCGCCGCCGGTCTGGATGGCGCGCACCTGGTCGACCGCAAGATGCCGGATGGTGTACATCGCGTCCCCGGTCAGGAGGAACCGGTGATCGACCAGCACGCTGGTGCTGCCGGGGCTGTGCCCTGGGGTGGGCAGGGCGATGACGCTGCCATCGCCGAACACGTCCGCCGAGCCGGTGAAGCCGCCGAGGGCCGGGCCGGTGAACTCGAGCGGGCGCCAATCGGTGATCGCCGCGATCGACGGCGGATAGGCCAGCGGCACGAGGCCCAACACCTTGTCCTCGCGCGCCGCGTATTCGGCCGCGCCCAGGTACACCGGGGCGTGTGCGAACAGGTTGAGCGCGCCGACGTGGTCCTCATGGAAATGCGTGATGAACACTGCGCGGATGTCCTCCGGGCGGTAGCCGAGCCGCGCGAGTTGGGCCGGCATGGTCTCCTCGTCCGGCAGCTCGTACTCGTCGGCGTCCATCACGTGCTCCATGATCGAGCCGCGGTAGTAGTCGGTGTGCGCGGCCTGCTCCGGGCTGATCCCGGTGTCCACCAGAATCGGGCCGGCGGTCGGGTGCTCGAGCAGGTAGGCGTGGATCGGCACCCAGATGAAGTGGTCCTTGTCCGCGGCGAACTCGCTGATGGAGAACCCTTCCAGGCCACCGTAGAACTGGCCGAACGGGACCTTGGTGCGCCCGATGCGCAGCGGGTGGATGTTCATGACCGACTCCCCCTCCCTCACGTCGGAACGGGGTCGTTCCGACGTTATACGGAAGAACCGTAGTCAGGTTGAACGTCGGAACGCAACCGTTCCGTCCTGTTGTATGCTGCGGGCATGCCACGCAAGCGCGAGCCGGCCGGCGCCGCGGTACTCCAGGAGTCCGTCACCACCGCGATCGCCGCCGCGATGTTCGACGAGTTGGCCGAGACCGGATATGCCCGCATGTCCGTCGACGCGGTGGCCCGGCGGGCCGGTGTCGGCAAGGCCGCCGTGTACCGCCGCTGGCCGTCCAAGCAGGCCATGCTGCTCGACCTGCTCGCGGCGGCGGTGCGCCGGAGCGTGCCGGAGGTGCCGGATTCCGGGTCTCTGACCGGCGATGTGCGCGGCTTCCTGGATGTGATCATCGCGCAGGTCGCCGATCCGCGGATCAAACGGATCGCGCTGGACATGATGGCCGAGGCCACGCGCAATCCCGAACTCGGCGCCGCGCTCCGCGAGGCGGTGGCCGGACCGCGCCGCGCCGCTGCCGACGCCGTGCTGCGCCGGGGGATCGAACGCGGCGAGCTGCCCGCCGACATCGACCGCGAACTGGGTCTCGACCTGCTGATCTCGCCGTTGCTGGGCCGCCTGCTGCTGACCGGGAGCCCCGTCGACGATGCCTACCTGACCCGCCTGACCACGGTCATCGCGGCTGGCCTCAACTCAGCGTGATGGCTGAACCGTGAACGCCTGAGCCGGCGTCGAGCCCATGAGCTGCGCCGTGGCGGAGCGGAAGACGAGCCCGGCCCAGGTGTCGTTCTCCCCGTGCCAGGCCAACGGCATGATCTTTGGGGAAGACGGCGTGCCTGACCGCCGCGACGACGCCGTCCGGCAGCGCGGCGATGTTGCGGACGAACTCGTCGAGCTCGCGCGCGGTGGGCGCGGCCGGCGTCCCGTGTCGGTTCAGACGGCGAGAAGGTCCTTCACCTCGTCGGTGTGCAGGTCGGCGGCCGTTCCGGAGTGCCGGACCGTGCCGCCGTCGAGGATCACGAAGGCGTCGGCCAGGCGGAGGGCCAGGTCGAAGTACTGCTCGACGAGCAGAACCGCGAGGTCGCGGTCCCGGTGGAGTCCCTCGATGGCCTCCTCGATCTCGCGGATGATCGACGGCTGGACGCCCTCGGTCGGCTCGTCGAGGATGAGGAGGCGCGGCCGGGTCACCAGGGCGCGGGCGATCGCGAGTTGCTGCTGCTGCCCGCCCGACAGGAATCCGGCCCGGCGTTTCAGCAGCCCGGTCAGCCGTGGGAAGACCTCCAGGGCGTCGTCGATGGCGGTCCGGTCGGTCCGCCCTGTGGCCTCCAGAGTCACCTGGAGGTTCTCCCAGACGGTGAGCTGCGGGAACGTCTCGTGCCCTTGCGGCACGTAGCCCATGCCCGAGCGGACGCGCTGGAAGGTGCGCATCCGTGTCACGTCGGTGCCGTCGAAGGTGACCGTTCCGGCGGTCGGGGGGAGGAGGCCCATGATCGAGTTGAGCAGGGTGGTCTTCCCGACCCCGTTGCGGCCCATGACGGTGACGAGTTCGCCCGGGCGTACCGTCAGGTCCACTCCGAACAGCACCTGCGACCGCCCGTACGCGGCCTGCAGTCCGCTGACCTGGAGCATCATCTCGGCCATGCCGTCTCCCCGCTCGTGCTGAGGCCGCCGCCCGTTCCCTGGAGCGGCGCCCGCTGCTTCCGGCTCACGTCGCTCATGGCGCCTTCTCGTCCCTCGACCGGCCGAGGTAGACCTCCTGGACGCGGGGATCGGCCTGGACCGCGGCGACGTCCCCCTCCATGAGCACGCTGCCCTCGTGCAGGACGGTCACCTGGGACGCGTACCGCCGGAGGAACTCCATGTCGTGCTCGACGACGATGACCGTGTGGTCCTTCGCGATCTCGACGAGCAGCTCGCCCGTCCGCTCGCGTTCGGTGCGGCTCATGCCCGCCACGGGTTCGTCGAGCAGCAGCAACCGGGGCCGCTGCGCGATCAGCATGCCGATCTCCAGCCACTGCCGCTGGCCGTGCGACAGCACCCCGGCGGGCCGGTCCGCCATGTCGGCCAGCCCGGTCCGCTCCAGCGCGGTCGCGACGGCCTCGGACGTGCCGCGCCGCTGCCGCAGCAGCGTGGCCAGCGGGCGGCGGAAGCAGGCGGCCAGGTCGATGTTCTCGGCCGCCGTGAGTTCCTCGAAGACCACGGAGGTCTGGAACGTCCGCCCGATCCCGAGCCGCACGATGCGGTGCTCCCGCCGTCCCAGCAGGGAGGTGCCGGCGAAGCCCACCGATCCGCTCGCCGGCCGGGTCAGGCCGGTGATCACGTCGATCAGCGTGGTCTTCCCGGCTCCGTTGGGCCCGATCAGGAAGCGGAGTTCGCCCTGCCGCACGGTGAGATCGACGCCGTTGAGGGCGCGGAACCCGCCGAAGACGACCTCCAGCCCGCGGATCTCCAGAAGAGCGGGGGCCGCCGGGTCCGCGGGGGCCTTCGACGCGGGTGCTTCGGCGGGAGGGAAGGGAGACGTCATGGAGCGGCCACCTCCTTCTGTCCGTGCGCGGTGGACCCCGCCGGTTCCGGGACGGAGGACGGACCGGGATCCTTCCGGCGCCGTGCGATCGCCTCGCCGGCCCATCGGGCGGCGCCGGCGACGCCGCCGGGCGCCACCATGATGACGAGGATGAACATCAGGCCCTGCAGGTAGACCCAGCCGCTCGGGTACTGCTCGCTGAACGTGGTGTGCGCCCAGTTGAGCAGGACTCCGCCGAGGGCCGCCCCGGCCAGCGAGAACCGTCCGCCGATGGCGACCGCGACCACGAGCTCGATGGACGGCACGACGCCGAGCAGCGAGGGCGAGATGATGCCGACGACCGGTACGTACAGGGCGCCGGCGATGCCCGCCATGGCGGCGGAGACGGCGAAGGCCACGGTCTTGACGGTGGCGGGGTTGTAGCCGAGGAACCGGACCCGGTCCTCGCCGTCGCGCACCGCGACCAGCAGCCGGCCGAAGCGGCTCTTCACCAGCTGGCGGGCGAGGAGGTACAGGGCGCCCAGCACGAGGGCCACCACGAAGTAGAAGACGCGCTTGGCGCCGTCGGTCTCCGGGTCCCGGCCGAAGACGTCGTAGAAGTGGGTGAGCCCGTTGGTGCCGCCGGTGAGACCCTGCTGGCCGACCAGCCAGATCGTGAAGGCGGCCGCCAGCGCCTGGCTGAGGATGGCGAAGTAGGCGCCGCGCACGCGCTGGCGGAACACCAGGAGTCCCAGGAGCGCGGCCGCGGCGGCGGGCACGACCACCGCGGCCGCGATGGCGAACACGGGACTGGAGAAGGGCTTCCACAGCAGCGGCAACCGCTCCACGCCGCTCCAGACCATGAAGTCGGGGAGGTTGCCGGGCCCGGCGTCGTGGAGCTTGAGGTACATCGCCATCGAGTAGCCGCCGAGCCCGAAGAACACGCCCTGCCCGAGGGTGAGCATGCCGCCCTGGCCCCAGGCGAGCCCGATGCCGAGCGCGGCGATCGCGAAGCACAGGTACTTGGCGAGCAGGCCCAGCCGGAACGGGTCCAGGACGGCCGGCGCGACCACGAGGACCAGCAGCGCGACGGCCGTGAAGAGCGCGGGTCCGCGCATCCGCGCGGTCATGTCAGCGCCCGGCTGCGCAGGACGAACAGCCCCTGCGGGCGTGCCTGCAGGAACACCACGATCGCCACGAAGCCGATCACCTTGGCCAGGCTGGCGTCGGTCCAGAACTCGGCGTAGGAGTCCAGCAGCCCGAGCGCCAGCGCGGCGATGACCGCGCCGCGGAGCCGGCCGAGGCCGCCGGCGACCACGACCAGGAAGGCGTCGACGATGTAGTACGTGCCGAGGTTGGGGCCGATCGGGCCGATCAGCGTCAGCGCGACGCCCGCGATCCCGGCGAGGCCGGACCCGATGAAGAAGGTGAGCTGGTCGACCCGTCCGGTGTTGACGCCGCTGCACGCGGCGAGCTGGCGGTTCTGCATCACCGAGCGCATCCGCCGGCCCTGCCGCGTCCGGTTCTGGTAGCCCCAGATCGCGAGCGCCGAGACCGCGGCGAGGACGATGATGAACAGCCGGGTGTAGGGCAGCTGCGACCCGAACATCCGGACGCCGCCGTCCAGCCAGCCGGGGGCGCGCACCTGGACGTTCGGCGCGCCGAAGATGTCGCGCGCGAGCTGCTGGAGGACGAGGCTGACCCCCCAGGTGAGCAGCAGCGTGTCGAGCGGCCGGCCGTAGAAGCGGCGGACGGCCGCCCGCTCCAGGACCAGGCCCATCGCGCCGGCGACGGCGAACGCGACCGGGAGCGCCGCCAGGACCGCCTCTCGTCCGGTCCAGTCCTGCAGGACGTACGCCGTGTAGGCGCCCGCCATCATGAACTCGCCGTGGGCCATGTTGATCACGCCCATCTGGCCGAAGGTGAAGGTCAGGCCGAGGGCCACCAGCATCAGGACGGCTGCGATGCTGAGGCCGATCGGCAACTGGCTGAGCAGGGCTTCCATGCGACTCCTCGGTGCCCTTGGTCGGCGGGTCCGTCGGGCCGCGCCGTCATCGGGCCGGCCGGGGCCGCCCGATGACGGCGGCGGGACGGGTCAGGACAGGCCGGCGGCCCACGGGTAGCTCTTGAGGTAGGGGTCCGGTGCGATCGGCTTGCCGGAGTCCCACACCTCCTTGATCGTGCCGTCGGGCTGGATCACGCCGATGCGGGCGGTCTTGTACATGTGGTGGTTGGCGCCGTCGATCGTCACCTTGCCTTCGGGCAGGTCGAGGGAGATGCCGCCCGCGGCCTTCTTCACCGCCTCGACCTCGGTCGTCCCGGCCTTCTGGACGGCCGCCGCCCACAGCTTGACGGCGTTGTAGCCCGCCTCCATCGGGTCGGAGGTCACCTTGTCCGCGCCGTACTTGGCCCTGAACGCCTTCACGAACGCCTCGTTGGTCTTGCCCGGGGTCGTCATGTAGTAGTTCCAGGCGACGAGTTGGCCTGCGACGTTGTCCACCCCGATGCCCTTGACCTCCTCTTCGGCGATGCTCACCGACATCACCGGCAGGGAGGACGCCGTCGCGCCGGCGCTCTTGAGCTGCTTGAAGAACGCGACGTTGCTGTCACCGTTGAGGGTGTTGAACACCGCGTCCGGCTTCGCCTGCATGACCTTGTTGACGAGCGTGCTGTACTCCGTCGCTCCCAGCGGGGTGTACTCCTCGCCGAGAATGGTCATGCCATTGGCTTTGGCGTAGGCTTTGATCTCCTTGTTCGCGGTGCGCGGGAAGACGTAGTCGCTGCCGACGAGGAATATCTTCTTCTTGCCCTTCTCCTTGAGGTAGTCCAGGGCGGGCACGATCTGCTGGTTCGTGGTCGCGCCGGTGTAATAGATGTACGGCGAGCTTTCCAGGCCCTCGTATTGCACCGGATACCACAGCAGTGCCTTGTTGCGCTCGAAGACGGGCAGCATCGCCTTGCGGCTGGCCGACGTCCACCCGCCGAAGACGGTCGCGACCTTGTCCTTGCGGATGAGCTTCTGCGCCTTCTCGGCGAAGGTGGGCCAGTCGGAGGCGCCGTCCTCGACGACCGGCTGGAGCTTCTTGCCGAGGACCCCGCCGGCGGCGTTGATCTCGTCGATCGCCATCAGCTCGGAATTCTTGACGGTGACCTCGCTGATGGCCATGGTCCCGCTCAGCGAGTGCAGGACACCGACCTTGATGGTGTTCCCGCTCGCCGCCGCCGTTCCGCCCGAGGATTCCGAGTCGCCGCAGGCGGCCAGGGACAGCAGCGTCGCGGCGGCCATGGCGGCCAATACCGGCAGAGATTTCCTGAGCACGTACCACTCCTTGCGGACAGGCCCCGAAACCGGTGGGCGGATCGCTCACCGTGTGAGTCGGGTTAATGCAAGCCGCGAGCTGTGTCCTCGGTAATTCTGCTTTGTATCCGGTGCGTCAACTGAACCTCACCGGCGGGGCATGCCCGGTGCCGGCCCCGGTTTACTCAGCCGGTCGCGAGGCTCTCGCCGTGGACGAGCCGGCGGCGGAGCGCCGCGGAGTCGGCCGCGAGCGCGGCGACCAGGACCCCCGGTCTCGCGAGCGGCATGACCGCGAGCCCTTCGGCGGCATGCGGCTCCTTCGCCAGCCCGGGACCGACGAGCAGCACGCTTCCGGTGCAGGTCGCGCCGCCCAGGACGGCGCCGCTGGTGTGCAGGGTGCGGTCGGGCAGCCGCAGTTCGTGCCGCAGGACCGGGTCGCCGCCGCTGGTGACGTCGACGCGGGCGGTGTAGCGGCCCGGCGGTTCGCCGTGCCGGCCCAGGACGAGTTCCTCGCGCCACCGCAGGGTGGCGCCGTCCGCGAGCGCGATCTCGGTGACCGAACGGTGGTGGCAGCCCGCCGTCGCGACCGCCGGCTCCAAGGCGAGGTCAAGGTGGCCGCCAGGTCCGACCGCAGCCCGCACGTACGCTCGGGACTCGCCGGCGCCGGGGAGCAGCAGCGCGCTCGCGACGGACCGGACGGCGAGGGCGGCGCCCGCCGCGACGTCCAGTTCGAGGTGCAGCTCGTCCCCTCCGAGAGGCCCCGCGGCGGCCCCGACCAGGTAGACGGCGTCCGGGGCGGCGCGCAGCGCGTACGGCCCGTCGGAGCGCAGCGTCGCCAGCCGGGTCCGCCCGTCGGAGCCGAGCTCGACGTGGACTGCGGCGCGCGCCGTGTAGTGCCGGGTCACGGAGCCCCGGGAGCGACCGCCGGCCGCGCGGTGCCCGCCTCGGACCGGGCCTCGTGCGTCTCGGCGAGGACGGACCGGACCCAGCCGGCCACCTCCGGAGCACCCGGACGCTCCCGCAGCGAACTGAAGATCACCGGCTTTCCGCGGCGCACCTGCGCCGCGTCGCGGTCCATCACGCCCAGGTCGGCGCCGACGAGCGGGGCCAGGTCGGTCTTGTTGACGACCAGCAGGTCCGCGCCGCTCACTCCGGGCCCCCCTTTGCGGGGGACCTTGTCGCCGCCGGAGACGTCGAGGACGAAGATCTGCCGGTCGACGAGCCCCCGGCTGAACGTCGCGGTGAGGTTGTCGCCGCCGCTCTCCACGATGACGAGGTCGAGCGGCGCGTGCCGCCGTTCCAGCGACTCGACGGCGTCGAGGTTGGCGGAGATGTCGTCGCGGATGGCCGTGTGCGGGCAGCATCCGGTCCGGACGGCGGCGATCCGGTCGTCCGACAGGACCGCGTTGCGCCGCAGGAAGTCGGCGTCCTCGGTCGTGTAGATGTCGTTGGTCACCACGGCGAGGTGGAGTTCGTCGCGGAGCGTCCGGCACAGCGCCGCCACCAGCGCGGTCTTGCCGCTGCCGACCGGACCGCCGACGCCCAGCCGCAGGGCCCGCCCGTGGGCCGCCGGTGCCGGGTGGGGATCGTGATCGTGGTTCGCGCCCATTCGGGACGTCCTCTCCGGCGGCGCGTCCCGGTCGGGACGATCGCCGCCCTGCTCGTGTGGTGGCCGTGGGTGGTGGTCTCTGCCGCGGGATCAGGATTCGAACAGGCGCAGGTCCGCCTGGAGGTGCAGTTCGGCGAAGATATCGAGGGCGGGCGCCGAAGCGGCCGGAAGCTCCCGGGGATCACCGCGCGCGTGTCCGGCGGCCTCGGCGGCGACCGCGTCCACCTGCGGAGCCAGGTCCGCGAGCGCGCGGTGCACGGCCAGCGGGTCGAGCCCGAGCAGGCGCACGGCCGCGGACGCGGGGCCGGTGACCGCCCCGTACGCGCCGATCGAGGCGGCGTCCGCGGGAGAGCCTCCGGTGACGGCGACGGCGGCGCCGAGGACGAGCGGGTGGTGCGGAGCGGAGAAGGCCGCGAGGGCGTCCAGTACCGGGTGCGGCGACATGGCGCGGACGGCGCGCAGCAGCGACCGGCCCTGGGCCCGTGAGGCCCCGCGGCCGGCGGGGGAGGGCATCCTGGCGTCGGCTTCGGCGTCGAGCACCGACCATGCCTCGTGCCCGCCAAGGCCGCCGTCCCCGTCGTCCCCGCCGGCTTCGCCGCGCGTACGGGCCGCTCCGTCCACGGTGCGGGCCGCGTGGGCGCAGGCGGCGGCCGAGAGCGCGGCGGCGACCAGTCCGGTGGTGGCGAGGCGCCCGCGCAGGAAGGCCGTGAGCGTCGGGAGGTCGGTGACCGCGCCCGCCTCCGCCGCCGGTTCCAGCCCGCCGGAGTGGGCGTGGCCGCCCGCCGGGAGCCGGGAGTCGGCGAGAAGCAGCAGCGGTGCCGGCAGCGCCATCAGAACAGGAAATAGCGCTGCGCCATCGGCAGCTCGGTCGCGGGGGAGGGCTCCACGTCGTCGCCGTCGATCGACACCGTGAAGGTGTCCGGGTCGACGTCGATCCGGGGGAGCGCGTCGTTGAGCACCATGTCCGCCTTGCCCACCAGGCGGGTGTCCTTGACCGGCACCAGAGCGCGGTCCACCGCGAGCCGGTCGGCAAGGCCCGCGTCGATCGCGGCGGGGGCCACGAAGTGCACCGAGGTGGCGGCGGCGGTGCGCGGCGCGGCACCGAACATCGGCCGGGGCAGCACCGGCTGCGGCGTGGGGATCGAGGCGTTGGCGTCGCCCATCGCCGCCCAGGCGATGACCCCGCCCTTGACGACCACCTGCGGGCGGACGCCGAAGAAGGCGGGATGCCACAGCACCAGGTCGGCGAGCTTGCCCGGCTCCACCGAGCCGATCTCGCCGTCGAGGCCGTGCGCGATGGCCGGGTTGATCGTGTACTTGGCGACGTAGCGGCGGGCTCGCAGGTTGTCGGCCGGCTCCGCGGCGCCGCCCTCGCCCGGGGAGCCGCGGCGGAGCTTCATGACGTGCGCGGTCTGCCAGGTGCGGATCACCGTCTCGCCGATCCGTCCCATGGCCTGCGAGTCCGACCCGATCATCGCGATCGCGCCGAGGTCGTGCAGGACGTCCTCGGCGGCCATGGTCGTCGGCCGGATGCGCGACTCGGCGAAGGCCAGGTCCTCGGGCACCGACGGGTTCAGGTGGTGGCACACCATGAGCATGTCGAGGTGCTCGTCGAGGGTGTTGACGGTGTGCGGCCGGGTCGGGTTGGTGGAGGAGGGCAGCACGTTGGGGTGCGCGGCGATGGTGATGATGTCGGGCGCGTGCCCGCCGCCCGCGCCCTCGGTGTGGTACGCGTGGATCGACCGGCCGGCGATGGCGCCGAGCGTCGACTCGACGTACCCCGCCTCGTTCAGGGTGTCGGAGTGCAGGGCGACCTGCACCCCGGACGCGTCGGCGACGCGCAGGCAGGCGTCGATGGCCGCCGGGGTCGAACCCCAGTCCTCGTGCAGCTTGAAGCCGGACGCCCCGGCGCGCAGCTGCTCCCACAGCGCCTCCTCGCCGACCGTGTTGCCCTTGCCGAGGAGCGCGACGTTCACCGGCCACGAGTCGAGCGACTCCAGCATCCGGGCCAGGTACCAGGCTCCGGTCACGGTCGTGGCCTTCGTCCCCTCGGCCGGGCCGGTCCCGCCTCCGATCACGGTGGTGACCCCGGCGCCGAGCGCCTCCTCCAGCAGCTGCGGGCAGATGAGGTGGACGTGGGAGTCCACCGCCCCGGCGGTCAGGATGCGGCCGTTGCCTGCCAGCACCTCGGTGGACGGCCCGATCACCAGGTCCGGGTGGACGCCGTCCATCGTGTCGGGGTTGCCGGCCTTGCCGAGCGCGACGATCCTGCCGTCGCGGATCCCGACGTCGGCCTTGACGACGCCCCAGTGGTCCAGCACCACGGCCCCGGTGACGACCAGGTCGAGGGCGCCGTCCGCGCGCGTGGTGCGCGCCTGCCCCATCGACTCGCGGATCACCTTGCCGCCCCCGAAGACCGCCTCGTCGCCCGCTCCCGCGCCGCGGCTCCGGTCCTCGGTCACCTCGATGAACAGGTCGGTGTCGGCCAGCCGTATGCGGTCTCCGGCGGTGGGGCCGTACAGCTGCGCGTACCGGGCCCGTGAGAGGTCAGCCATCCAGCGCTCCGGCCTGCTCGGGCCGCAGACCCGGCACCACCCGGTTCCCGGCCAGCGGCACCAGCGCGACCTCCCGGGTCAGGCCCGGCTCGAACCGCACCGACGTGCCCGCCGGGACGTCGAGCCGGTGTCCCCAGGCCGCGGACCGGTCGAACTCCAGCGCCGGGTTCGCCACCGCGAAGTGGTAGTGCGACCCGACCTGGACGGGCCGGTCGCCGGTGTTGACGACGGTGACGGCCGTGCGCGGGCGTCCGGGGTTGAGGGCGACCGGCGGCCCGTCTCCGGGGACGACCTCGCCCGGAACGAGAGGGCGCCCGCTCACGGGATCGGCCGGTGGACGGTGACGAGCTTGGTGCCGTCGGGGAAGGTCGCCTCGACCTGCACCGAGTCGAGCATCTCCGGAATGCCTTCCATGACGTCCTCCCGTGTCAGCACCGTCCGGCCGGACTCCATCAACTCGGCGACCGACCGCCCGTCCCTCGCGCCCTCCAGCACGTGGACCGCGATGACCGCGGTCGCCTCCGGATGGTTGAGCCGCAGACCGCGAGCGCGGCGCGCCTGCGCGACCGACGCGGCGACGTGCAGCAGCAGGCGCTCCTGTTCATGTGGGCTGATCAGCACGCTCCGGACCCTACTGGCCGGAAGGGAACACGACGCCGGGCGTATTGCGGATTTAACAGCGAATTAACGTGTTCGGCACAGGAGGGCCCGAGCCCTGCTTCAAAAAGGCAGAACAGAGCCATTCTGAGCTTCTGTGCGGAAAGTATCTCGGCGAAATCGAAACGCGGTGTTCACCATCGTTCCCAGTGCAGGACCTGGTCGCGTGGAATGCGGGGTGCGGGTTTGAAGTCGGTGCCGATCGTGTAGGCGAGCGGGATGAACGCGGCGAGCATGACCTCGTTGTAGGGGACGCCCAGTGCCGCGGCGAGTTCGTGTTCGAGGGGGCCTTGGGCGGTGGTCCAGGTGGTGCCGAGGCCGCGGGCGCGGGCGGCGAGCATGAAGCTCCAGGTCGCGGGCAGGATGGAGCCCCAGGTGCCGGATTGGACGGCCGCCGAGGCGTGATCGGTGCGTCCTTCGATGGCGGGGATGACGAACGCCGGGACGCGGTGGATGTTGTCGGTCAGGTGCCGCAGCCCGTCGAACACGCCCTGGGTGGAGCGCGGAGCGTGGTTCATGCGGCGGATGTCGTGTTCGTTGAGTGGCTGCCCCTCCGCGGCGGCGAGCGCGCGGCGGAAGATGTCGCCCACCTTGCGGCGCAGGCGCGGCTCGGTGACCACGATGAAGTGCCAGCGTTGCCGGTTGCGTCCGGTGGGGGCCTGGGTGGCCAGGTCGACGCACTCCTCGATGAGGCGGCGCGGGACGGGCCGGTCGAAGTCGAGCCGCTTGCGGACGGCTCGGGTGGTGGACAGCAGTTCGTCGGGAGTCAGGTCGAGGGTCATCGCGGTGCTCCTCAGGCGCTTGTGGAGGTCGGTGCGGAGGTCGTCGGTTCGTCGGCCGCTGGTTCGCCGGCCGCGGGTTCGGCTCGGGTTCCCAGGCCGAGGCAGGCGATGAGCGCGCCGAGCAGCGAGAAGGATCCGGCGGTCAGGAACGCCGCGCGGTAACCGTCCAGTGCGGAGGCCGGGATCGCCATCACGGCCGCGAGCACCGCCACGCCGATGCCGGCCCCGATCTGGACGGCGGAGGTGACCAGGCCGGAGGCCAGGCCCTGGCGGTCGTCCGGCAGGGCCCCGACCGCGGCGATGTTGAGGCTGGGGAACGACAGGCCGTTGCCCACGCCGTGCACGATGAGCGCGGGCAGCAGCACGGTCGCGTAACCGCTGGACGCTCCCGTGCGCAGGAACAGCAGGATCCCGGCGCCCTGGACGAGCAGCCCGAGCGCGGCGGTGCGGCGCAGGCCCCAGCGTCCGATCAGCCGTCCGGCGAGGTTGGCGGTGACGACGATGGCCAGCCCCATCGGGACGATCCCCAGCCCGGTGTCCAGCGCCGAGTACCCCAGCACGCCCTGCAGGTAGAGGACGGCGGCGAACTGCCAGCCGATCGTCGCGCACGCCCAGGCCAGCGCCGCCAGATTGGCCGAGGTGAGCCGCCGTGAGCGGAACACTCCCAGCGGCACGAGCGGGTCGCGCCGGCGCCGCTCGATCACCACGAACGCTCCCAGCAGCACCAGCGCCGCCGCACCGGCGGGCCAGTCGGTCTCGGTGAGGGCGTAGACCAGCAGCAGGACGCCGCCGGTGACGGCTCCGGCGCCCGCCGTGTCGAATCCCGTGCGCGGGCCGGTGGTGCGTCCGGCCGGGATCACCCTGGGGGCGACGGCGAGCACGAGCAGTGCGATAGGCACCGGCAGGAAGAACACCAGCCGCCAGCTCACCTCGGTGAGCAGCCCGGAGGCGATCAGTCCGGCGCTGTAGCCGGTCGCTCCGGCCAGCGCGTACACGCCGAGCGCCCGGTTGCGGCGCGGTCCCTCGGCGAACGTGGTGGTGATCAGTGACAGCGCCGCCGGGGCGGTCAGCGCGGCCGCGACGCCCTTCACCACGCGGGTGGCGACCAGGGGCCAGCCGTCGGAGAGCAGGCCGCCCGCCAGGCTCGCCGCCGCGAACACCGCCAGCGATGCCAGGAACATCCGGCGCCGTCCGAGCAGGTCGGCCAGCCTCCCGCCGAGGAGCAGGAACCCGCCGTAGGCCACCGCGTAGCCGGACATCAGCCATTGCAGCGTGCTGTCGGGCAGCGCGAGGTCGGCGCCGATGGCGGGCAGTGCCACGCCCATCAGCGACAGGTCCATCGAGTCCAGGAACACCGCCGCGCACAGCAGGACCAGGGCCGCCGTCGCCCGGCGGTCGGAACGCATCACCAGATCACTCCATCTTTGAGCAGACGATCTGCAACGAGACGGAACCGTATGCTCGCAAACGATCTGCTGTCAAACAATTGTGGGTCAGATGGTTCTGGTAACCTCGGGCGGGTCGACAGTGCAGGAGACCCATGCCTTCCAAGCCCGCCAGGCCCGCGTACTTCCCGACGCTCGCGGCCGAACGCCCGGACATCGCGATGTGCCGCGCCTCGGCGTACCTGGCCCGCGCCGCCGACGCCCACGCCGCCCGGCACGGCCTCGGCGTCGGCCAGCACCTGGTGCTGAAGATGCTCGACGCCGTCGGCCCCTGCTCCCAGCAGGTGCTCAGCGAGGAACTGCGGATCGACCGCAGCGTCATGGTGAACGTGTGCGACGACCTGGAGCGGTCCGGCTTCGTCCGCCGCGAGCGCAACCCCGACGACCGCCGCTCCTACGCCGTCACCATCACCGACGAGGGCCGCGAACGCCTCGCCGGCGCCGAGAGCACCGTCTCCTCCTACCTGGAGGAGACGTTCGCCCCCCTCACCGCCGGCGAACGCGCCCAGCTCACCGCCCTGGTCGGCAAGCTCATGCGGCTCTGATCCCGAAGCAGGCATGGACCGCCGCCCTGCGACCGGAGCCGCAGGTGTGAGTCCGCGATCGAGGCGCCCCCATGACCGAACGCCACCTTGAGGGGCCTGCGGCTGAGCGGCAAGCGGACTTTGCTCAGGTCACGGGGCGAGTGCGTCCTCCAGGGCCGCCCGTGCGCCGCGCAGGGCGAGGCGGAGCTGGTCCGGTGCACGGCGGACCTGGGCCAGCAGGAGGCCGCCCTGGATCGCGGCCATGGTGAGGTCGGCCAGCTCGGTGACGTCCACGTCCGGGCGCAGTTCGCCCGACTCCTGCATCCGGCGCAGGCCCGCGATGAGGGGGGCCTCCCAGCGCGCGAAGGCGTCCACGAACGCCTGCCGGGTGAGGTCGTCGCTGCCGCTGAGCTGGCTGGCCAAGGAGCCGATCGCGCAGCCGCCGACCGCGTCCTGCCGGGTCCCGTTGGCCACGATCGCGTCGAACCAGCGGTCGATGCCGGCCAGCGAGTCGACCTGCACCAGCAGCGGCTCCTGTGCGGCCAGCACCTTGTCCACGGTGCGGTGGACCACGGAGCGGACGAGGTCGTCGCGGTCGTCGAAGTAGTGGTAGAGCTGGCTGCGGCCGACCCCCGCGGCGCGTTCGACGTCCTCCAGCGTCACCGCTGCGACGCCGCGCCGCTCGATGAGGTCCGCCGCCGAATCGAGGATGCGCTTGCGGGTCGCGCGACCCCGTGTGGTGGTCGGCGTGCGTCCCATGGGCCTCTCCCGTGTTCTGTACTCCGCAGTACAGCTCCGTTGTATTGACTGATACAGTCTGCCGCAGAACTTCTGTACTGGACGATACAGTCTGGTGAGGAGGCGGCAGAAGGACCGTGGTCGTCATCCCGCACCGCGGCCGCCCGACGTCGCCGGATCCGCGCCCGCCGATCCCGGCCGGCGCCATCGCCGCCCCTCTCCGTCCCGCACGACGGAAAGGAAAGCCATGTCCCTCGATCGCCCCGCCGGGGTGCGGCGTCGCGCCGCCACGCTCGGTCTCGTCGGCCTGCTCGCCGCGCTCGCCACGGCACCGGCGGCCCTCGCCGCCCCGGACGCGGCCGCGGCCTCGGCCGCCGTCCCGGCAGACCTTGATCACGCGGCCGGCGCCCGCCTGGGCGACGTGCGCGTCCTCGCCCACTTCGACCGGGCCGCGGGCCAGGTCGCCGAGAGCATCGCGCCGGAGCCCGGCGGCAGCGTGGTCATCGGCATGATCTCCGCCCGCCAGGTGGTGCGGGTCGGGCGGGACGGGGCCGTGCAGGTACTCGCCACCATGCCGCTGCCCCCCGGCGGCGGCGCCACCACCCCGGTCGTCGGGGCCCCCGACGTCACCGGGGTCGCCCGGTCGGACGGCGGCGCCGTCTACTTCCTCTACTCCTCCGGGCAGGGCGGGCTGACCGGGATCTGGCGGCTCGATCGCTCCGGTGAGCCACGGCTCGTCGTGCCGCTGCCCGCCGACACCTTTCCGAACGCACTGGTCATCGACAGGAGGCGGCACCGCTTCCTGATCACCGACTCCGCCGGCGGGCGCATCTGGCAGGCCCCGCTGAGCGGCGGCGAGGCCTCGGTGTGGTCGGCGGACCCGGCCCTGGCGCCCGCCGGCTTCTTCGGCGCCAACGGCATGAAGATCCACGACGGCGCCGTATGGGCGACCAATTCCGACCGAGGCAGCATCGTCCGCATCCCGGTGACCAAGGACGGCGGCTCCGGCCGGGCCGAGGTCCGGGCCACCGGCCTGGAGGGCATCGACGACTTCGACTTCACCGGCCGGGGCGCCGAGATCCTCGCCGCGATCAACCAGAGCAGCAAGCTCGTGCGCGTCGGCGCGGACGGCGCGCACGAGACCCTCCTGGACGCCGACGCCGGCATGCAGGGGACCACGGCCGTCATCGTTCGAGGAAACCGGGTCTATGTGACCAACGGCGCGAACCTCGCCGGAAACGACCCGACCCTAATGCTCGCAAAGCTCCAGCGCCGCTGACACACCCGCGCGGGATGGGCCGACCGGACCGCGGCCCATCCCGCGACGCCGCATACGCTCCATGCAGCGACGACACCACTCTTGCCGTCACCGTCTCGGTGGTACGCAGTGCGGACCAGCCGATCACCTCGGCCGCGTGCAGGCTGGCTAGGAATGAGCGGCCCACAGGTCTCGTTCTTCGCGAGCCCAGATCGTCATCCGATGGGACTCGCCATAGACGCGGGCGGCGGCCTTTTCGGCCTCCTCAACGAGCGTCCGTGCCCTGGCGATCTCTCCGAGCCCGCCCTCTTGGTGAGCCAGGACGAGCTGCGCGTTGATCGTGCGGAGATGGAGCGCGCCGAGTGTTTTCTGGCCCTCCTTCAACGCGCGTCGTGCGATCTCGCGTGCGCGCATATGGTCACCTTGATTCCCCGTCCACGTCGCAAGGATTGTGTACAGCAGGATGAGAGTGGGTTGCTCGACCCCTACATTCGTGCGCGCACTTTCTGCGAGTGCCTCGAGCCATTGCACCAACTGGGCGTTGAAGGCGGGATCATCGAGTTCGTTCAGCACCGCGGTGATGTTGCGCAGGCAATCCTCGACACCCGCCGGGTTTTCGGTGACCTCGTCCTCCGCCAGATCCCGCCACCGCTGTACGGTCCGGTGTCGGTCGCCGCAGTACAACGTCCACACCGCGACCTCGAACCGGGCGTTCCGGTGCGTCCAGTGGTCGGTGCCGTGGACGCTGGCGGCGATATCGGCGACTTCGCGCGCCATGGCAAGGGCCTCTTCGGGGCTGCGCACGTCCCCCAACTGGCGGATCAGCGTGATGCGGCTCTTCAACGTCAGCGGGTGATCGGCGCCGAGGATCCTTGTGCTGTCGGCGACCACGGTCTCGGCGAGGTCGTACGCGGTGTGGACGTCGCCGTGGCCCTCAAACCGACCGCCTATCCACCAGGCGATCTGGTCGCGCAGCAGAATGATCTCCTCGGGCGGCGCCCCGGCCTGCGTCGCCGCCCGCACCGCTCCCTCCAGCCAAGTGAGCACGTCCTCGTCACGGCCGGTCTCGCGCATCATGAAGGCGAAGTCGTGCGCGGCTTCGTGACGGCCGCCGGCGAGCGCCCTGGTCAACGCCCGCTCGGCGACGTCCAGGCGGTGGCGCAGGAAGGCCGCCCAAGCCACATCGATCGCGTCGGCGGGCGGCACGAAGGCGGTCACGGCCTCCCAGGCGTGCGACGGGACGTCCGGAACGGAGGAGGCGTCATCGGCCGCGTCCGCCAGATAGTCGAAGGCGACGTAGTGGTCGTCCGCGGCGGGCATGAGCAGGCTGCTGGTCGCGTGCAGCGGCTCCGTCGCCCACTCCAACGCCTCTTCCCAGGTCTCCAGCCGCAGGTGGGAACGAGTCGGCATGTCCAGGTACGACTGATGCAGCGCCTGTAGGAACGCGACGGGCAGCGGCAGGTGGTATCCGGCGCGGCGGACGTCGACCGCCGCGGTGACCAGGGCGGCCGCGCGCGGCCTGCCCTCCGGCCACGCCCCCCAGGCGTCCTGCCATTCCTTGAACAACTCCGGACCGGCCGCCAGGTACTGCGCCACCCCGAAGTGATCGGCCTGTTCCAGGGCCCTCGCGATCCGGCGATCGTCGGCTCTTTCCGCCGCGCCCTGCCGCTCCTTGGACGACCACAGACGGTCGATTCGTACCTCTCGGGCCAGGTTCAGCGCTTCGCCGGCCCGCCTGAACGAATGCTGCTGGTCGTCTCCCGCGCGACGCGCGAATCGTGGGCTGTAACGGGCCCGTTCATGCGAGCGCATCGTCGCCAGCACGACCCGGTGACCCTTCGGCGCGGCCAGCAGCGAGCTGACCATCTCGGCCGTCAACCCGTTCGCGCCCAGGTACAGCTCCAGGTCGTCCAGCCACAGCACGCTCTTGTCATGCCGCGCCGCCGCGTCCAGCGCGCCCGCCAGCTCGTCCCGCGACAGGGGACGGACGAAGACGTGATCGGGCAGGCACACGCGCATCGCTTCGAAGGCCGCTCGCGTCTTGCCGGCAGTCGACTCACCGACCACCAACACGAACCCGCCGGACCGCAGCGCGTCCTCCAGGTCATCACTGCGGTCCCGCCGGACGAACGGCGGGCAGTCGTCGACCTCTCCGCTCTCCGCCACGAGGGCGAATGCGGGATGGACGCCCACGGCCAGCGGATCGTCCAGTTCCCGGACGCGCCGCACTGCGCCCCGGCGCACGCGCGGCGGCTCGAGCGACGACCGGCGCTCGATCGAGCGCTCCGCGCGAACGGTCAGCATCCCCGCCAGCCCGCTGGCCACGGCCACCATCGCCGACCCGGCCAGCGCGGGCAAGGACGAGGCCGGCAGCGACCCGAAGGCCCCGACCGCCGCCGCGACCATCAGCAGCCACCAGCCGTGCATGCGCCGCCACGCGTTCCACAGCCGCATCGAGCCGCCACCCTTCACAGAGCCCGGTCCCGGTCACCGCGACCGTAAGGGATACCGCCCCAATGTAACCGTGAGAAGGGGCACGCACCTTCTCCATGAATTCGGCTCTTCGTGGCCGCCCTCGGACGTGATCTCGCTTCAACGGATCATTTCCGTGAACCGCGCTAACTCCAGCCAATCAGTGGTCTCTGCCGAATCGAGTTGGGACTCGGGCTTCGGTCGGATTCAAGGATGGCTGATTTATCGTCGTGGCCGACGCGCTCCTGGACGACCAGGAAACCTCGCTCACGCGCAGCGGAGTCCGGCTGGAGAACCAGGGCCTCGATGATCGGTGCCGCCGGACCGCCAACGGCGCTGTAGGCGACTGACAACGGCGTCCCGCTCGACTCGTCGTCCAGTAGGTGTACGCGCACGGCGACGGCGTCGCGGATCGCGGTGCGGGCCGGAACTGCCCATCGCCGCTCCTGGGACGCCGACCTGACCGGCGTTCTGTTGCAGGTCTACCGCCACATCGTCGGCTCGCGCCGTGACCGGGATGGTCCACCGTGATCGGCAGGCGGCTCGCGGGACGAGCGCACGCGCGACGGCTGGTATTACTGGGGCATGCAGGAAGAGACGGCACGCTCCGCGATCGACACGTTCATCGCCGCGTTCAACGCCTCGGCCGACAGCTATGTGACCGACCTGCTCTCCCAGGCCCTGACCTCAGACGTGGTCTTCTGGGGGCCGTTGGGGCGCAGCGAAGGAATCGCGGCGGTCGAGCGGTTCGTGCTGGACATCCGGCGCCACCCGGCGGGGCCCGGCACGATGGCGCGCTGCTCAGCGGTGGACATGCCTGACGAGTGGGCCCGGTACCAGTGGGTCTTCACCACGCCGGATGGAGGCCCCCGCCTGACGGGAACGGATGTCGTCCATCTGCGGCGGAGCCTCATCGACCAGGTCATCGTCTTTGCGGGGGAGATCGAGCCGTCCGCTTCCTGAGCCGTCCTTCTGCCGCTGTCCTTCTCGTGAAGTCGCCACCGGCCGCTTGATCAAGACGGACTCCTCTTTCAGTTCGCGTACTGGGAGCGGCTGCGGGCGTGCTCAGTAGGTGATGTAGATGTGGGAGACCCGCAGCGCGTTCCAGGCGCGGAACAGCGGGGTGAAGGCGTTGTTGCCGATGGGTACCTGGCAGTGCCCTCCTCCCGAGCCGCACTTGACCCAGTAGGCCTGGCCTCGGGTGTTGTAGGTCCTGACCTGGAGAGCTGCGTAGGAGTCGGTCGCGGTCCAGCGGAAGCTGTGCCATGCGCCGGGCCTGCCGAGGAGCGCACAGGTGCCCCGTGCGTAGGTCCATCGCGCCGGGGTGGCGGGGAGGTTGGCTCCGCAGCCTTTTAGCGCGGCCGGCGCTTCGGCCTTGGTCCTGGTGGTGGCCGAGGCGGCGTTACCGGGAGCGAGCGCTCCGGTGGCCGTCAGAGCCAGAGCGGACGCCAAAGCGGTGGCCTTCTGCGTGGTCGATGACATCTCATTCCTCCCGAACGGATTCCGACACGAGCCGAAGCCATCGAAAGCGTACGGTGAACGAGTCGTCACATTAAGGAGTCGTCTGGCGGCTCTGGCCCGCGGGTCACAGCTATCAGGCCGCAGGAGTCACAGCGGCAAGCGCATGACCTCGCCGATCGTCCTTGTCAGCGTCGACTCGGATCAGGAGGCCGCCGACCTGCGGTCGTTTACCCTGGCGATGGCCACGGTGGATGCCGCCGCGCGGCTATTCGGGCTGTGGCTGGGCTGGCAGCAGCGCGCGCAGGCGAGGTGGCGACGCGGGTGGCGGTCCGGGGGCACGATGAGGTGTAGGACGATCAGATTCGTGCGGCCACGAGCGCGTTCGCTCCTCTGATGGCGAGTGCCACGGTGCGCAGGGTCTCCGCCGCGTGGTCGACCACGTGCGGGCCGGTCTGCTGCATCCGCAGCCGCACTCCCGGCGCCTGCTCGGCCACCAGCCGCGCGACGATCGGGCCGAGCACCGCCACCGCGTAGTCGGACGTGATGATCGTGAACTCTCGCTCGACCGTCGCCGGGTCGAACTCGGCCCGGACGTCGAAGACACGGCGTATGCCGTCCACCGTCGGCGGCGTCCGCGCCGCCACCTGCACGGCCAGCGGCGTCAGCTCGTAGCGGCCGCCCGTCCGATGCAGCAGCTCGTCGCCGAAGTGCCGGCGCAGCCGCGCCAGCGCGCGACGTTGCGCTCGCGCAGCAGCACGTCCAGCGTGACCAGCAGATTCAGGTCGAGATTGACCAGCAGGCGATCGACGGACACGCGCCAACTATAGGCATCCGTAATGGTGGCCAAGGAGAGATCGTCCAAGCCGATGACTCCGGCTCCGAGATCGCATCCGGGGATCTCGCCGGAGGGATGCAACAGCGGGAGGCTTTCCGCGTCTCTTGGCGTGAACTCAAAACCGGATCTTCTGCCCGGCGCACGCCCGGCCACGGTCGCGCGCCCCGGCCCGCCCACCGAAGACGCAGGTCGGCGCGGGGAGGCGAGGCGAGAGCGGGGGAGTGCCTGGCTCCTTCCCTCGCTGCCGGCTCTGCTGGCGCTGGCGATGGGCGTCTGGGGAGCCGGACGGCTGCCGCTGTGGCGTGACGAGGCGATCACGTCCGAGATCGCCCGCCGCTCGGTCCCCGACATCCTGTGGTGCGCTCGGCACATCGACGCCGTCCACGCCGCCTATTACCTGCTCATGCACTGCGTCGTGCAGGTCTTCGGGGCCGGCGAGTTCGCGCTGCGGCTCCCGTCGATCGCGGCGTTCGCGGCCACCGCGGCGGGCATCACCGTCCTCGGCCGAAGGATCATGTCCGGGCCCGCCGGGCTGGTCGCCGGCCTGCTCTACACCGCGGCTCCGTTTGCCAGCCGCTACGCGCACGAGGCCCGGTCCTACTCCCTGGTCGCGGCGCTCACCGTGTGGCTGACCGTGCTGTTCGTGGACTTGGCGGAACGGGGCTCGCGGCGCCGGTACGCCGCCTACGGCGCGGGCGTCGCTTTGCTGGGGCTGGTCCACTTGTTCGCACTGCTCATCCTCCCCGCCCACCTGGCGACCCTGCTGCAGGCGCACCGCACCAGGACGATGCTGCGCCGGTGGTCCGCCGCCGCGGCGGCAGCGGTCGTCGCGGTGAGCCCGCTGATCGCGCTGGCCGTGACCCAGCGCAACGCCCTGGACTGGCTGACGCGCCCGGGATGGCGCGACGCGCTCTTCCTGGCCGAGGCGTTCACCGGCCCCCCGAAGGCGGCGTACCTGCTCGGCGCGGCGATGGCGGTGGGCCTGATCACGGCCCGGCGCCGCGGCCCGATCGCCCCGCAGGCCCTGGCCCTGCCGTGGCTGCTGCTGCCCGCGACGGTGCTGCTCCTGGTCTCCCAGTTCCATCCCTTCTACACGGGCCGCTACGTGATCGGCAGCCTGCCCGCCATGACGCTGCTGGCCGCCGCCGGACTCGCCCGCCTGCCCTACCGGACGTGGATCGCGCCGCTCGTCGCGATGGCCGTCATAGTGGAACCGCTGCACGTCGCGCAGCGCCGTCCGGAGAACTGGTGGGACGACCTCCGCGGGGCCGCGGCGATCGTCAAGCGGGAGGCCCGGCCGGGTGACGCGATCCTCTTCCTCACGGCGGACCGGCGTTCGATCGCCGAGGCGTATCCGGAGGCGTTCCGCGGGCTGCGCGACATCGCGCTGCGGCGGACGCCCGCCGAGGCGGGCAACTTCGGCGGCGCCGAGTTCGACCCGGCCGAGATCGGCCGCCGGGTGGCCCGTACCTCGACGACCCGGGTCTGGCTGCTGGAGGGACCCTGGCGCACGCCGTCCCTGGTCCCGCAGGACCGCGCGAAGGTCGACGTCCTGCAACGGGACTTCCGGCAGGCCGGTGTCTGGCGCGTCCGCGGCGTCACGCTGTCGCTGTTCCAGCGGTAGGCGGCCCGCCGAGAAAGATCGGCCGCCCGTGCAACATCGGCGGCCCGGAGGCGTCTCTTCCCCGTGAGCCTCCTCAACTTCCGTCAGGAAGGCCCCCCGGATCTGGTGGAGCACTCTCCCGAGAGAGCGGTGACGCAGTTGTACGAAGCGCACGCCCTGGGCCTCGTCAGGCTGGCCCTGGTGATGGTCGGCGACCGGGCGACGGCCGAGGACGTCGTCCAGGACTCCTTCCTCGGCCTGTACCGGCGGTGGGGCCGGCTGAAGGACCCCGGCAAGGCCCTGACCTACCTGAGGTCGTCGGTTCTCAACAACTGCCGGTCCGTGCTGCGCCGCCGGGGCCGCCGCCTTCCCGGCGCCCAGGACCCGCCCGCCGCGTCGGCGGAGAGCCGGGTCCTGGACATGGAGCAGGGCAAGGAGATCCTCGACGCGCTGCGCCGCCTGCCGCACCGGCAGCGGGAGACGCTGGTGCTCCGGTTCGTCCTCGACCTGTCCGAGGAGGAGACCGCGCGGATCATGCGGGTGAGCCAGGGCACCGTCCGGTCCAACACGTCCCGCGGGCGCACCGCCCTTGAGCGCATGCTGGGAGAGACCCCGTGAACATCGAACGGCTGCTGAAGGACGCGGCCGCCGCCGAGACGCGCGAGGTGACGCGCGAGTCGCTGCCGCCGTTGACCCTGCCCGCCGCCCGCAGCCGCCGGCCGGCGGGACGGTGGACCGTGCCCGTCGCCGCCGTCCTCACCGTGATCGCGGTCGTGGCCGTGACCGTCGCCCTGCGCGGGGCCCTGCGCGGCCCGGACGCGCTCGGCGCGCATGAAGGCCCCCCGTTCTTCCTGGCGACCCATCGCAAGGGCGGCGCCGGGGTCTTCGACTCCTGGACCGGACGCATGATCGCCGACATCGAGCCGCGCGCCGGGCACTACGCCGCGCTCGCGGTCTCGGCCGACCGGCGCACCGCCTTCCTCGCCGACGAGACCGGCCAATGCCGCACCCGCATCGACAAGGTGACCCTGCGTGGCGACGGCACCGTGGCGAGCAGGACGACCCTGCCCGGCGGGTTCGCCACCCAGGTGGACGAGATGGCCGCCACCGCGGACGGCGCCCGCGTCGCGCTCACCTTCAACAACGTCCCCGGGTGCGGCGGCGACGACCTTGCGGTCGTCGAGTCCCCGTCCGGTGCCGTCCGAGGATGGCGTCTGCCGCCGCCGAACGCCGACGCGCCGGGGTACGTGCTGGCCCCGGTATGGGCGGCGGACGGCCGCACCCTCTTCTTCGCCGCCGACGATCCGGAGAGCACCGGGAGAGGGGAGGCCGGGATCGTTCTTCGCGAGCTCGACACCCGCGCGACCGGCACCAGCCTCGTCCACGCCCGCGCCGCCCTCAGGGGCACCGTCGACCTGTCCTCCTTCAGGCCCTCCCCGGACGGCCGTACCGTCACGGCCATCGAGGAGGACACCGGCGACGACGGGACGTTCAAGTCCTTGGCGATCGTGGAGCTGACCGTGCCCGGCAGGGGCGGGGCCCGCAAGGCGCCCGTCCGCGAACTCGCCCGCATGACGGCCCGGCAGATCGCGCCCGCGGCACCGGTGGATTTCCGGACCGCGCTCGACGCGACCGGCAGGCACCTTCTCGTCAGCTCGCGCCACGACCGGGCCGTCTTCCGCATGGACGACGGCGGCTTCCGCCGCCTCCCCGACATGCACCGCACCGACCTGGGCCTGATCGCCTGGTGAGTCCCGCATGCAGACACCCGCACCGGGCCGCGCTCGTCCGCCGGACCGTCCCGGCCACCCCCGCCGCCCGCGGCACCCGCCTCGACCTCGCCGGGACCGCGCTGG
>NZ_JBEPCJ010000100.1:0-38671 GCF_040299565.1 Spirillospora sp. NPDC000708 | reverse complement strand
ACCATCGACGTCCGGCCGCGGCGGGCCTCGCCCTGCTCATGGTGCTCCTGGCCGTCCGCCGCCGGCGGCGGGCCGGGCGCCCGTAGCCCACCCCCACCCGAGAGAAGAGGAAGCGATGCCCGGACGAGTCGAAGGCAAGGTTGCGTTCATCACCGGAGCCGCCCGCGGGCAGGGGCGCGCCCACGCCGTGCGCCTCGCGCAGGAAGGCGCGGACATCATCGCGATCGACATCTGCAAGCAGCTCGACACCGTGCCGATCCCCATGTCCACCCCCGAGGACCTGGACGAGACCGTCGCGCAGGTGAAGGCCACGGGCCGCCGCATCATCGCCGCCCAGGCCGACGTCCGCGACTACGACGCGCTGAAGGCCGCCGTCGACGACGGCGTCACCCAGCTCGGCCGGCTCGACATCGTGGTGGCCAACGCCGGCCTCGCCGCCGACGGCGCCCCCCTCCAGGACCTCGACGAGAAGCTGTGGCGCGACTCGATCGACGTCAACCTGACCGGCGTCTTCCACACCGGCAAGGCCGCCATCCCGCACCTCATCGAAGGCGGGCGCGGCGGCGCCATCGTGCTGACCAGCTCCGTCGGCGGCCTCAAGGCGCACCCGAACATCGCCAACTACGTCGCCGGCAAGCACGGCGTGGTCGGGCTGATGCGGTCGATGGCCGTCGAGCTCGCGCAGCACAACATCCGCGTCAACTCCGTCCACCCGACGCAGGTGGGCACGCCGATGCTGCTGAACGACCTCACCTACCGGATGTTCCGTCCCGACCTGGAGAACCCGACCCAGGAGGACATGGCGCCGATCTCGCAGATGATGAACGCGCTCCCGGTGCCCTGGGTCGAGGCCGAGGACATCGCCAACGCCGTCCTGTTCCTCGTCTCGGACGAGGCCCGCTATATCACCGGCGTCCCGCTCCCCATCGACGCGGGCTCGATGCTCAAGTGACCCGGAGGGACCAGATGGGCACCGACGACATCAGCACCCGCGAGGCGGACACGAACGAAGCCTTCTCCTGGGACCCCTACGACCCGCGGTTCACCCCCGACCCCTACCCGGCGTACCGGCGGCTCCGGGACGAGGCGCCGCTCTACTACAACGAGGAGCACGACTTCTACGCCCTCGGCCGGTACGACGACGTGGACCGGTGCCTGCCGGACTGGCAGACGTTCTCCTCGGCGCGCGGCAACATCCTGGAGTTCGTGAAGTCGGGCATCGTGATGCCGCCCGGCACCCTCATCTTCGAGGACCCCGAGATCCACGACATCCACCGCCGGCTGCTGGCCCGCGTCTTCACCCCGCGCCGCATCGCCGAGCTGGAGCCGCGGGTGCGCGACTTCTGCGTGCGCACCCTCGACCCACTGGTGGGACGGGACCGGTTCGACATCGTCGAGGCCGTCGCCACCGACATGCCGATGCGGGTCATCGGCATGCTGTTCGGCATCCCCGACTCCGACCTGGAAGCGCTGCGCGAGTCCGCCGACGAGAGCCTGCGGACCGAGGCCGGCGGGCAGATGGACCTGCAGGGCGGCGCCGGGCTCAGCAACCAGATGTTCGGCGACTACATCGACTGGCGGCGCGAGCATCCGTCCGACGACCTCATGACGATGCTGATGAACGCCGAGTTCGAGGACGAGAACGGCGAGAGGCGCACCCTCACCCGTGACGAGGTGCTCGTCTACTGCACGGTCGTCGCGGGCGCCGGCAACGAGACCACGGGACGGCTCATCGGGTGGATCGCGTCGGTCCTCGCCGAGCATCCCGACCAGCGCCGCGAGCTCGCCGACGACCCGTCGCTGATCCCCAACGCGGTGGAGGAGGTGCTGCGCTACCAGTCGCCGGGCCCGTTCGCGGCGCGGTACGTGACCCGGGACGTGGAATTCTACGGGCGGACGGTGCCGGAGGGCAGCGCGATGATGCTCGTCCTTGCCGCCGCCAACCGCGACGAGCGGCGCTACCCGGACCCGGACCGCTTCGACATCCACCGCAAGATCGGCCAGCACCTGGCGTTCGGCGTCGGCGCGCACTACTGCCTCGGCGCCGCGCTCGCCCGGCTGGAGGGCCGGATCGCGCTGGAGGAACTTCTGCGGCGCTTCCCCGACTGGGAGGTCGACTGGGACGGCGCCACGCTGGCGCAGACCTCGACCGTCCGGGGATGGGAGCGGCTGCCGCTCGTCCTGCGCTGAGGGCCCGCCGGTCCGGAGGCCGTGCCGGCGGCCTCCGGACGCCCTCGTACCGCCCCGCCGCGGCGTGGCCGCCCTCTGCTGTTTCCGTGCGGCGGGCGCCGTCCGTTGTGATCACGCACAGTCCGCGTCCTTTAGCAGACAGCCACTTGACAGTACTACGAGGCCGAGGATGTACTGTCTCTCGCGTGAGACGAGAGTCACACACTCGAAATCTGCTTATAGATGTTCTCGAAATGAAGAACTGAACTCTCACACTCGACACCGAAGGTTCTCAACGCGCTTCGGGCCGCCGTCCGACGAGGGGGAGCAGGGGATGCGCGAACGGCAGGGAACACGTCCATGAGCGCGGCAGCGGGACACCGCCTGCGCGCGCCTCGGCCCTCCTGGGCCGGGGCGCCGCGACGGCTGCTGTTCGGCTGGCTGGAGCAGGCCGGCCTGCTGTTCGCGATCACGCTCGAGGGCTTCCGCAAGACCTGGGACGTGCGCCGCTGGTGGGTCGAGTGGATCGAGCAGTGCTGGTTCATCGCCCGCGTCACGACCCTGCCGGTCATGCTGATCGCGCTGCCGCTCGGCGGCACGATCGCGCTGCAGGTCGGGCAGATCGTCCGGCAGATCGGCGCCGAGTCCGGCACCGGCGCCACCGTCGTGCAGGCACTGGTCACGCAGGTGGCGCCGATGGCGGCGGCCCTGCTGATCTCCGGGGCCGGCGGGTCGGCCATCACCTCCGACATCGGCTCGCGGCGGATCCGCGACGAGCTGGACGCCATGGAGGTGATGGGCATCAACCCGGTGCACCGGCTCGTCACGCCCCGGCTGTGGGCGGCCAGCACGGTCGGCGTGATGCTCTGCTCGCTGATCATCCTGGCGGGCATCGCCGGCGGGTTCTTCTTCAACGTGATCCGGGAGGGCGTGACGCCCGGGTCCTACTTCGACGGGGCGACGTCGCTCCTGCAGCTCTCCGACCTGCTGATCACATTGTTCAAGGCGTGGGTGTTCGGCTTCATCGCCGCCGCGGTGGCCTGCTGGAAGGGCATGACCTGCCGGTACGGCGCGAGCGGCGTCGGGCGCGCGGTCAACCAGTCGGCCGTCGTCGCCGCGATGCTGGTGTTCGCGGCGAACTACGTGCTGTCCACGCTGGCCTACAGCCTCTTCCCGCCCCGGATCTGACGGAGATCTCTGATGAACTCCATCGTCCCGTACCGCGCGGCCGTGGTGCTGCGCCGCCGATGGCGCCCCCGCGCCCCCGAGTTCACCGAGTTCCTGGTCTTCTCCGGGATGGTCCTTCACCACATGGTGGCCGACATCGCGCGCGGGAAGCACCTGAAGGCCGTGGTCCGGCAGGTCAGCGACATCAGCGCCGGCGTCGGCGCGGTCGTGATGGGCCTCGGCATGGTCGTCGTCATCTTCTTCATGTCGTTCTTCACCGGCACCACCGTCGGCCTGCAGGCCATCCCCGGTCTGCAGCGGGTCGGCGTGCAGTCGCTCGCCGGGATCATCGCCAGCTACGCCAACGTCCGCGAGGTGACGCCGATCATCGCCGGGGTCGCGATGGTGTTCCAGCTGGGCGGGTCGTTCACCGCCGAGCTCGGGGCGATGCGGATCTCCGAGGAGATCGACGCCCTGGAGGTCATGGGCATCAACTCGCTCGCCTACCTGGTCTGCACCCGGCTGGCGGCCGCGCTGGTCACGCTCGTCCCGCTGTACCTGCTGGCGCTGTTCGCCAGCTTCTTCGCCACCCGGATCATCTCCATCGACTTCTTCGGCATCTCGCCCGGGATCTACGACTATTACCTCCACCTCTACCTGCCGCCGATCGACGTGTTCTACAGCGTGGTCAAGGTCGTGGTATTCACGGTGATCATCGTGCTCATCCACTGCTACCGCGGCTACAACGCCTCCGGCGGGCCGGTCGGGGTGGGGCTGGCGACCGGGCAGGCGATCCGCGAGTCGATGGTGACGATCGTCATGGTCAACCTGCTGCTGTCCTACATCTTCTGGGGCAACGGCGGAACAGTGAGCCTGACCGGATGAGGACCGTCGACCTCACGCCGCGCACCCGCCGCCGGTTCGGCGCCCTCGGGGCCGCCCTCGTCGCCGCCGCCGGGCTCGGGTCCTACCTGGCCGCGCGCGACACCCACCCCGGCTCGACGTACCTGAAGGCGACGTTCGGCCGCGCGGGGGAGGGGCTGGACGACCGCTCGGACGTCAAGATCCGCGGCGTCAGGGTCGGGCAGGTCGCCTCGGTCCGCCTCACCCCCGAGGGGAAGGCGCTGGTGCGGATCCGGCTGGACCGCGGGGTCCGCGCGCCCGTCACCGCCGAGGCGGCGATCTCGCCGCTGTCGGCGTTCGGCCCCAAGTACGTGGACCTGCGGCCCGGGCGCGGCGAGGGCGGCGGGCCGTACCTGCGCGACGGCGGCACCATCGCCAGGACCAGCGACCCCCAGGACCTCACCGACGTCGCCGCGCCGACCGTCGACCTGCTCGACGCGCTAGGCCCGGACGACGTCGCCACCATCATGCGGTCGCTGGGGACCGGGCTGGACGGCCGGGGCGCCGAGCTCGCGAGCCTGGTCGACGACTCCTCGAAGCTGCTCGGCGTCACGGCGCGGCGCAGCGGCGACCTCGGAACGCTCATCGGCAATGGCGGCGCGCTCGCCGCGACCGCGGCCCGGCACGGCGACGACATCGGCCGGATCACCGACGACCTGAACAAGGTCGCGCCGTCCATCACCGGGGACCCCGGGCAGTTCGCCAAGATGCTCGCCGGGCTGGACGAGTCGGCCCGCACCCTGAACCAGATCCTCGCCTCGAACCCGAAGGCCGCGGGCCGCGTCCTCGACGCGTTCACACCGGCGGCCGCAGTCCTGTCCAAGTACCGCGGCTACTTCCCCGACCTCATCAGCAGCAGCGGGCTCATCCTGACGCAGCTGGCCGGCATCGCCAACATCCCGGGGCCGCACGGGACGCTGCTCTCGCGGGTCACCATCCACATCAACCCGAGCACCGCGCTGTGCGACTCGCTGCCGGGGATCTGCGGGCCGATCGAGCCCGCGGTCCCGAACAAGCCGAACCCTCCCGCGAACGGAGGCGAGTGATGGCCGCCTCACGCCGGCTCCGGCTGCGCACGCAGGGCCTGGACATGCGCTCGGCCCGCAAGTTCCTCGTGTTCGGCGTCGTCACGACCTTGCTGACCGTCTACATGGCGTTCCGGATCGTCGGCACCGACCTCGGGTCCGGGCTGCATCTGCGGGCGACGTTCGACGACGTCAGCGGCCTGCGGTCGGGCGACGAGGTGAAGGTCGCCGGCACCCCGGTCGGCCGGGTCACCTCGGTGAGGGTCGTGGACGGCCGGGCCGTGGTGGGGATGAAGATCCGCCCGTCGCTGCACATCCCGGTGGACTCCTCGGCCGTCATCCGCTGGAAGGACCTCATCGGCAAGCGCGAGATCTACCTCGAGACCGGCTCCAGCCGCACCATGCTCAAGGACGGCCAGCGGCTCACCCGGACGAGGTCGGCGGCCGACCTGGGCGCGCTCATCAACGACCTCGGGCCGCTGGTCGGCGGGATCGACCCGGACGAGATCAACAAGATCCTGCAGTCGTTCGCGACCGCGCTGGACGGCAACCAGGACAGGATCGACCAGATGTCGGTGAACCTGGCGGCGCTGCTGCGCACGCTCGGGTCGCGCAGCGACACGATCCGGCGGATGATCGGCGACTACAAGACGGTCACCGACGCGCTCGCGGCCCGCGACCGGCAGATCACCGAGACCATCGGCAACCTCACCGACCTCACCCGGGCCTTCGCGCAGGACCGCACCGCCCTCGGCACCGCGAGCACGCGGCTCGGCGACGTCGCGACCAACCTGGACAGGGTGCTCGGCGGGTCCGCCCCGCAGCTCGGCCGGCTGGTGCAGGGCACCACCGACCTGATGGAGATCGCGCACCGCCGGATGCGCGACATCGACAAGATGATCAAGAGCCTGCCGGCGGCGCTGCAGGCGCTGCTCACCCTCATGGACGGCGGCAAGTTCCTGCGCGGCAACGCGCTCTGCATGAACGTCGTCTACAGCGACACCTGCCCGTTCCCCGAGAACCTGCCGCCCCCGCCCGCCGGCGGCCCCGGCGGCGGCTCCGGTGGTTCCAGCAACGGGGCGGCGGTGACCGGCGACGGCGCCAAGCTCAGCCCCGACCAGCAGCGGGTGTTCCAGGCCATGGTCAAGCTGGCGTTCCTCGGCGGCCAAAACGGGGGCGGGTGATGGGGCGGACGGACCGGACGAGAGGCCGGATGAAGGACGCGTTCACGCGGTCGTTCCGCGACCGCAGTCCCGTGGCGATCGCCGCGGTGACGATCCCGACGCTGGCCGCGCTGGTGATCGCGGCGTACGCCTACGGCACCCTCGGCCTCTTCCAGGGCGGCTACACCGTCAGCGGCGTCTTCGCCGGCACCGGTGGCCTGCAGAAGGGCGCCGAGGTGCAGCTCGCCGGCGTGAAGGTCGGCAAGGTCACCGGCGTCCGCCCCGACTTCCGCAACGGCCACGTCGTCGTCACCTGGAAGGTCGACTCCGGGATCAGGCTGGGGCCGCGGATGCACGCGGACATCCGGCTGTCGAACCTGCTCGGCGGGCAGTACGTCCGGCTGTCCGGGCCGGTCGCGCGGCCCTACCTGAAGACGCTGCCGGACGGCCGGAGGCGCATCCCGCTGGAGCGCACCAGCATCCCGTACACGCTGAGCAACACGCTCGGCTCCGCGTCGACCATCGCCGGGAAGCTGGACGCCCGGTCGGTCGACCGGCTGCTCGCCGAGGCCGCCAAGGTGAAGCTGCCGTCCCAGCAGGAGACCGCGAAGATGCTCGCCGACCTGCGGAAGGTCAGCGCCGCGCTGAACGACTCCTTCCCGCAGGTCGCCGCGATCATCGCGAACAGCGGGAAGCTGAGCGGCGCGCTGGCGTCCAAGGACCGGCAGCTCACGCAGCTGCTCGACTACGGCGACACGCTCCTGAAGGAGCTGGTCCGGCGGCGCGACGACCTCGCCGCGGCGCTCGGCAGCGGCAGCCGGGTCGTCAAGACCCTCGACGACACCCTCGCCACGCACCAGAAGCAGCTGAACACGGTGCTCAACGACTTCCACCTCGCCGCGCAGACGGTGGCGGGCGACAACCTGCCGTCCATGAACGTCGCGTTCGCCTGGTTCGGGCCCGCGTTCTACGGCCTCGGCACCGCCGGCAGCCGCCGCGGCCGGTGGATGGAGGGCGGCTTCGTCGGGTTCGGCCCGGTCCAGCCCGGCGTGGTCGGCCCCCAGCCGAACTTCAACCCGCCCAACTACCCGCTCGTCCCGACGGGGCAGGTCGGAGGATGAGGATGCGACCACCGTGCCGCCCGCTCGCCGCCGCCATGGCAATCGTGCTCGGCGCCGCCCTCAGCGCCTGCTCGGTGCTCCCGGGCGCGCTGTCGACGACACCGTCGTACCACATCACCGCGTACTTCACCCGGGCCGTGTCCTTCTACCCCGGCTCCCGGGTGCAGGTGATGGGCGTCAACGTGGGGAAGGTCGACTCGGTCACCCCGGTGAACGGGCAGGTCCGCGTCGTCGCCTCGATCGACGGCGACGTGCCGCTGCCCGCGGCGGCGACCGCCGCCATCGTGCCGCTGAGCCTGATCGGCGAGCGCACGCTGACGTTCAGCCCGGCCTGGCACCCCGGCCTGGCGAGGCTGGCGGACGGCGCCGTGCTGCGGACCGACCGGACGCAGGTCCCCGTCGAGGTCAACGACGCCCTCAAGTCGTTCGGCAGGCTCCTCGACAACGTCGACCCCGCCAAGGCCGACACCGCGCTCGGCAACGCCGCCGGCACCCTCGACGGCAACGGCGCGGCCTTCAACCAGGCGTTCCAGCAGGCGGGGCAGCTGGTCAACAGCCTCGCCGGGCAGGACGAGCAGCTGCTGAAGGTCGCGCAGAACCTCGACCGGCTCGCCGGGATCGTCCGCGGCCGGGAGAAGACGCTCGGCCGGCTCGTCAGCGACTTCTCCAAGGCGTCGACGATGCTCGCGAACGAGCGCCAGAGCATCCGGACCCTGGTCGAGGCGATCGCCGACCTGGCCAAGCGCGGCGACGTGCTGATCAAGATGCACCAGGACACGATCCCCTCCGACCTGGAGAAGACCGCGCAGGTCAGCCTGACGCTCAAGGGCAGCGCGGACACGCTCGGCGGCGTGCTGCAGGCGCTGCCGAACATCGCGTTCCAGTTCGTCAACGCCTACCAGCCGGAGAACCACGCGATCGTCCTGCGGGTCACCCTCGACAATTTCGCGCGGTCCTACCTGGCCGCGGTCCTGAAGTCGCCCACGATCGACGAGAGCGTGCCGTGCCCGCTCCCGCCCCCCTACTCCAACTGCCAGTAGGAGCCACCGTGAGACGAACTCTCCTGCGCGCCGGGACGCTCGTGCTCTGCTCGGTGCTGGCGGGCTGCGCGGCGCTGTCCGGCTGCTCGGTCCAGACGCTGCACGCGCCGAAGGGGCCGCTCACCCTCACCGCCGACTTCACCGACGTGCAGAACCTCGTCACCGGGCACAGCGTCAAGGTCGCGGACGTCGCCGTCGGCTCCGTCACGAGGATCACGCTGGTGGACGCGGGGACCGGCTACCGCTCCCGGGTCACCATGTCGATCAAGAAGGGCGTGCGCGTCCCCACCGGGACGACCGCGAAGGTCACCACGACCTCGCTGCTCGGCGAGAACTACGTCCAGCTCCAGCCGCCCCCGGGCCGGGCGCTGAACCAGGGGCCGTTCCTCGCCGACCACGCCCGCCTCGCCCAGACCACCACCAGCCCCGGCTTCGAGGACATCGTCGGCAAGGCCGCCCCGCTCGTCGGCGCCCTCGCCGACGGCGACGCCCCCGGGTTGGTGCGCACCGCGAGCACCGCCTTCGCCGGCCGCGGCCCGCAGCTCAACGCCATGATCGCCAACGCGGACACGCTGCTGACGACCTTCGGCGCCCGCCGCGAGCAACTCGGACAGGCCGTCGACGACCTCGCCGGCCTCGGCAAGAAGCTCGCCGCGCACGAGGACTCGCTGAAGCGGCTGCCCGGACGGGTCGCCGACGCCACGAAACTCCTCGCCGACGACCGGCAGAAGATCCTCACCGCGGTGCACTCCCTCTCCGACCTCGCCCGGACCGTGAACGACACCGTCCTCATCGGCCACACCGACCAGCTCCGCCGACTCATCGAGCAGATGGGGCCGACGCTGCAGGTGCTCACCTCCGACAAGACCAAGCTCGGCACGCTCATCAACCGCCTCCAGGAGTTCGTCACCCGGATGCCCCGGCAGGTCTACAACGGGCAACTCCTCACCTATCCGGTGATGGACTTCAACGGCTCGGCCACCCGGGGCGGCGGGCGCACGCCGTCGTCGCTGGCCGACCTCGTCCGGATGCTGGGACCGCAGCGGTGACCCGCCGGATCCGCGTCAACCTGGCCGTGTTCGCGCTGCTCGGCGCCGTCCTGACGGTGTGGGCGGTGCGCAACGTGCTCGGCTTCGACCCGTTCTCCCGCCCGTACCGGCTCAGCGCGCAGTTCACCGACTCGCGCGGCCTGCAGCCCGGCTTCGACGTGACCTACCTCGGCGTCGCCATCGGCAAGATCCACTCGGTGCGGCTGGACGGCGGGAAGGTCGTCGTCCGCCTCGCCATCGACAAGGGCCGGCGGGTCCCGCAGGGCGTCACCGCCACGGCCGCGCTCAAGTCCGCGATCGGCGAGCCGTACGTGGACCTGGAACCGGCGGACGGCCGGGCCGGCGCACCGCCGATGCGCCCCGGCGACGTCATCCCGCTGTCCAGGACGAGCGTCAGCGAGAGCTACGGCGACCTGTTCGCGTCGGTGACCAAGGCCGTCAACGGACTCGACCCCGCGAACCTCAGGATCGTCACCCGGGAGCTGGCGCGGGGACTGGACGGGCGCGGCGACACGCTCCGGCTCAGCGTCGACGGCGCCTCCCAGCTCGCCCGGACGTTCGCGAGCAACACCGGCACACTCGACAGCCTGATCACCAACCTCGGCACGCTGACCGGCGTCCTCGCCGGGAAGCGCGCCGACCTCGCCGCCGGTATCACCGCCACCGCCGACCTCACCTCCTCGCTCGCCGACGTGAACGACTCGCTCGCCCAGATCCGCGACACCACCCCCGACCTGCTCACGCGGACCGCCAAGGTGCTGCGCGAGTCGCGGCCGGCCGCGCAGTGCATGCTCGGCGCTCTGAACGACGCCCTGCCGGCGCTGCTGACGCCCGCCAACGTGTCCGACCTCTCCCGGGGCCTGCAGTGGTCGCCCCAGCTGGCGTCCGCGATGCGCGGCGTCATCACGTTCGTCAACGGCCAGCCCAACCTCAACATCAAGTTCATCCTCACGCTGACGCCGGAGAAGGGCGCCGTCGAATACCGCAACCTCACGCCGCTGCCGTCGATCCCGCGCATCCCCACCTGCCCCGGCATCGACCTGCCCGCCCATCAGAGCCCCCCGCTGAAGAAAGCGGAGACGGCCGGCAAGAGCGGCACCGCGACGGGGACCTCGACCACGGCGACCGCGGTGCCCGCCCGCAACGCCGCCGACACCGCCCCCGAGCACCACGGGCCGCCGGCGTGGCTGATCTACCTGCCGCCCCTGCTGGCGGGCCTGGTCCTGCTGCGCGTCGTCATGAGCATGCTCGGCGTGGCCTGGCGCCCGATCTGGAGAAGGAGAAGCCGATGAAGACCAAGGCACCGGCCGCCCGGACGCCCGCCGAGGACATCCAGCAGATCGAGGAAGCGGACCTTCTGGAAGACGACGAGGAGTACGAGCGGGTCTACGTCGTCGTCAGGAAGAAGAGCCCGGCCGCGGAGCGCGAGGAAGGCGAAGAAGAAGCGGCCGGGGAAGCGGCGGAGCCGGCCGCCTCCACCGAAAGAGCCCCGGCGGAGAAGCCGCGCCGGTTCACGCGCAAGGCCGCAGCCACGTCGGCGCCTCGGGTCCCCGAGATCGCGCCGAAGGTATGGGCGGCGTCTCTGGCGAGCGGGCCGTTCGGCAAGAGAAGCCGTCGCATGAGCATCGCCACGCGCGTCCTGACGATCGTCCCCGCCGTCGCGCTGGTCGCGGTGACCGCGCTCCTGTGCGTCGTCTGGCAGCAGAAGGGGGACCTGTCCGCGGACGCCCGCCGGCAGCGCGCCCTCGCCGCCAGCGCGCGCAAGGTCGCCGACGTCTTCTTCAACTGGGACTACCAGCACATGGCCCAGTCGTTCGCCGCGAAGTACCCGCTGCTCACCAAGGCCGCCGCCGACGCCATCCGGCCGACCGCCGACACCCTGACCAGCTACTTCACCACCAACAAGGTCAGCTCGCGCGCCACCGTCACCGGCGTCTACCCCGGCGCCGTCAAGCGCGGCGCCGCCAACGTCATGGTGGTCATCAACACGAAGGTCACGACGGGCAAGACGGTGCAGGCCAACAGCGGCGCCACGGTCGCGCTCAGCATGAAGCTCGTCTCGGGGAAATGGCTGGCTGGTAACATCACGCTGCTGAGCCAGGGCGTGGAGTCCGCCACCGACGAGAACGGCAAGCCGCTCTCCGGCGGGACCGGCTCCTCCGGACTGCCGGGCGCCGCCCCCTCGGCCCGGCCGCCGCGGTGACGCGGGGCGCGACGCCGTCCCCGGACCGCACGCCGGCCTCCCTCACCGCTCCGACCGGAGCGTCCGCTGTGAAAGGCACTGATGCGCACGCACGGGTGGCGAGGCGACCCTCCTCGCGACGACGACGAGGCCCGGCGGCGGATCATCGAGGCGCTGATCCGGTGCGTGGACCGGTACGGCGCGCACAAGACCGGATTCACGCAGGTCGCCGAGGAGCTCGGCGTCACCCGCGCGACGGTGTACCGCTACTACCGCAACATCGACGAGCTGATGAAGGCGGCGGGGTTCGCCGCGGCCGCCGAGTTCGAGGCGCGGATCGCGGGCGCCATCGGTCCGCTGGCCGACCCGGCCGAGATCCTCGTCGAGGTCTTCGCGCTGGCGGTGGAGCAGCTGCCCCGCGACCCGCACGTCGGGATGATCTTCGCGACCGGCCGCGCCCCCATGTTCGGCCCCGAGATCCTCTCCGCCGCCGCGCTCGACGAGATGAAGGTCTTCCTGTCCCGGCTCGACATCGACTGGGCGGCGCTCGGCTATGACGACGGGGAGCTCACCGGGCTCGCCGAGTTCTTCATGCGCCTGCTCTACTCCTACCTCTCGGTGCCCGAGGCGACCGGGGACGACCCGCGTCCCTTCCTGCGCCGCTGGCTGACGCCCGCCCTGCTGGCCAAGACCGCCCCCTGATGTGCCCGTCCGCTCCGCAGATCACCGGTCGTCGCTGAGGCGGATCTCTCCGGTGCCGGTGGGGCGCAGGACGGCCAGGGCGCGGCCCTCGTAGGTGCGGTGCTCGGCGGCGTCGAAGCGCTCCTCGGTGGAGGGGGCGGCGCTGCCGAAGCCGGCCAGGACGCCCGGGGCCGGAGATCTCCACGGTCACCGGCCGGTCAGCCGCGGTGTGGACGGTGCCGCAGGCGTCGGTCAGGGCGAGGGCGACGAACGCCAGGTCGCCACCGGCGGCTGTGATCGCGGGAGATTCGGGCGCGGCGCGTAGCCGGAGCGGGCCGGTGGCCGTCCGCAGGAGGTAGCGGCCGGTCTCGATGCCGTCCCGATAGGCGATGGCCACCAGTTCGCCGGGCTTGTATACCGTGGCGAACTCCGCGCGGAACCGGTGATGCCCGCCCGCGGGCTCCCGGCCCATGGATCGACCGTTGACCAGCAGCTCCACCTCGTCGGCGGAACCGTAGACCTCGACCTTCACCGGCTCGCCCTCGAAGCCCGGCCACGTCCAGCCGGAATCGCGTCGCTCCAGGCCCAGGGCGTCGCGTCCCAGGTCCGCCCGTGGTGCTCGGGGCGCTGGACGGCGATGTAGGGGGCGGTGCGGAGGCCGAAGACGATCTCGCGGTAGTACGAGGCGGGCCGCCGGTGGCCGGTGATGTCGATGTCACCGCCCCCGGCGAGCAGGTGCGGGTACGGGGCGAGGATGCCGGAACCGGGTTCGGACGTCCGGTAGCGGGGACGGCCGATGCCCGACTCGCCGAGGTAGTCCCAGCTCGTCCAGGTGAAGTCGCCGATGACGTGCCCGTGCCGCTTCACCAGGCTCCAGTTGGTGTCGATGCGGGTCGGGAAGGTCTCGGTGCCCTCGGTGATCCGGTTCGGGAACAGGTCGCGGTCGAGGGCGTAGCGGCTGTCGGAGTAGTTCATGCCGGCGATGTCCAGCACGCTGTAGGACTCGGCGGTCCGCTCCGTCACCAGGTCGGAGGCGGCGACGAGGTTCATCATGTCCCCGGCGTCGGCCATGAGGGTGTTGATGCCCGCGTCTTCCGGCTCCTGCATGGAACGGCTCATCCGCGCCAAGTCCGGCAGAACGGCCAGCAGGTTGTCGATCCCGTTGGTGACGTAGCGAGTGCCGTCCAGGGAGCGGACCTTCTCGGCGATCCTGCGCCCCAGCGCGGCTCCCGACGGCGTGCCCGTCTCGGGGATCTCGTTGCCGATGGAGTAGGAGATCACGCTTGGGTGGTTCACGCCCTTGGCGACCATCGCCTCGATGTCGCGCAGGGAGGCGACTCGGGACCCCACAGCGAGGGTTCGGGGACGTAGAGGCGCCGCCGGAGGGTCGCGGGCTCGCCGGGCAGCACGGTGACCTTCGCGGTGTCGGCGGCGGCGACGGCTCCGGCGGCGTCGCGGATCTCGGCCGCCAGGTCCAGGGTACGGATCTCGACCGAGTCGTTCTCGACCGTGGCCGCCACCTCCACCGCCGCCCGGTCGCGGTCGATGTCCGAGGCGGTCACCCGCAGGCCGTCGGGGGCGATCCGCACCGCGCCGCCAACGAGCATCCAGGTGTCCCGGTAGATCCCCGCGCCGGTGTACCAGCGGGAGTCCCGGTGGGTGCGGGCCTCGACATGGACCTCGTCGTCCTCGCCGAAGCGCAGGAAGCGACCGGCATCGATGCGGAAGAGGGAGTAGCCGTAGGGGCGCTGGCCCGCGTAGTCGCCGTGGACGTACACGGTCGCGTCCCGGTAGACGCCCTCGAACTCCAGGTGGATCCGCTTGCCTCGGTGCCCGGCAGGGACGGAGAAGGTCTTGCGGTGCTCGAAGGCGCCGCCGGGGAAATGGGCGCGGGACGCGGCCTCCATCGCGCCGTCACCACCGTCCGGGGCCGCGCGGTCCTGCTCGATCATCGCGTCGTGCGGCAGCGTCATCGGCCGGAAGGGGACGGACGCGCCCATCAGCTCGGCGAAGGGGTTGACCTTCGGCCGGACCTCCCAGCTGTCGTTGAAGGACGTGCGGATCACGGGTTCCCTTCCCTTCCGTCCCGCCGGCGGCGGGATCAGGCGAGCCGGAGTTCGGCGGTGAGGGCGCCGGGGTCCCCGGTGTGGGAAGCGGCCTCGACGACCGCGACCGGGGACGCGGGGACGAACCCGCCGGACGTCCAGCGCTGCAGAGGCCGGGTCGAGGCGGGCACCGTCACCCGCGCCGACGCGCCAGGTTCCAGGCCGATGGCGGCGAAGCCGAGCAGGGCCCTGGACGGGAAGTCCTCGCCCGCGCCGACGGGCCGTCCGTACAACTGGACGACGTGGCGGCCCGCGCGTGCGCCGGTGTTGGTCACGGTCACGGTGGCGGTGAACGCGTCGCCGTCGAGGGCGCCGACGGTGAGGTCGGCGAGCGTGAAGGTGGTGTACGACAGCCCTAGCCGAGGGGGAACGCCGCCGGACGGCCATCGCGGTCGAGGAGCCGCTGGCCGAACCACTTGTCGTAGGTGATCTCGGTGGCGTTGCGGTCGAAGAACGGGTGGTTCCGAAGGTGGTGGTGGAGGCCAGCGTGGACGCGGCCGCCGAGCGGGGCCGGTTCCGCCACGCCGCCCGGTACGTGCGTCTTCGCCCGGACCTGCATCCAGAGGATGTGCCCGAGGGCCTCGCCCTGGAGTGACCGCGGGCGGGGTCAGCGGTGTGGAGTGAGCCTGGAGCGGAGCCAGCTCAGGGCGGCTTCCCCCTTGGCCCGCTGGTGGCGCCGCAGTCCGGGAATGTTGAGCGGGGCCGGGCGCAGAGACTGGGTGAGGAAGTCCCCGACGACCGCGGCGAGTACCGCGTTCGTCTGTTTGTCGGGGACGCCGCGGGTGTGCCGCTCGGAAACTTGATTCATGCTGTGATCTGGGGTCTCGCTGCCGGATCACGTGTCTGGCTGGCACCATCTCGAGGTGCTGTCGTCGCTGCTGTACCGGTTGGTGAGGTGTCTGTTCGGTTTGTTGGCGGTGCTGGTTCGGTCGGATCCGTCCAAGGACGTCGAGTTGCTTGTGCTACGGCACGAGAACCAGGTGCTGCGTCGTCAGCTGGGCGGTCGGCCGCGGTGGGATCACGGCGACCGGCTGTGGTCGGCGGCGTTGTCCCGGCTGGTTCACCGCCGCCGGTGGGCGGAGATCTTCCCGGTCACCCGGCCGCGATTCTTCGCTGGCACCGCCACCTGGTCGCCGCAAATGGACTTACGCTGACCGGCGCCGGCCGGGACGTCCATCCACCGGTGTTCCGATCAAGACGCTGATCGTGCGGATGGCACGCGAGCATCCAACTTGGGGCCATAGAAGAATCCAGGGCGAGCTGGGTCCGGCTCGGTCACGCGATCGCCGCCTCCACAGTGTGGGAAATCCTACGCGCCGTCGGCATCGACCCAGCACAGCGGCGGGAGGGGCCGAGCTGGCGGCAGTTCCTGACCGTCCGGGCTCACGCGATCATCGCATGTGACTTCCTGGTGGTGGAGACGGTGCTGCTCAAGCGGTTGTACGTGTTGGTGTTCATCGAACATGGCACCCGGAGGCTTCATCTGGGTGGTGTGACGGCGTACCCGACGGGGGCGTGGGCAGTGCAGCAGGCCCGGAATCTGGTCATGGACCTGGATGAGCGCATCGGGGACCTGTGGTTCGTGATCCATGATCGTGATCCTTTGTTCACCACCGCGTTCAGCGAGGTGTTCAAAGCCGACGGGCTGCGGACGATCATCACCCTGCCGAAGACGCCACGCATGAACGCCATCTGCGAGCGCGTCATTGGAACCCTCCGCCGCGAGGTCTTGGACCGGGTGCTGGTACTCGGCGAACGCCACCTGGCGATACTCCTCCGCGAGTACCTGATTCACTACAACGGCCATAGACCGAACCAGGCCCGGCACCAACGACCTCCGGACATCGAAACGCAGCCTGTCCGCGACGTGGCGGAGCTGCGATCCATCCGCCGAGAACACACTGTCACGGGTGTGGTCAGCGAATATCACCACGCCGCATAAGCCCACCTCAGGCCATGTAACCCAATATTCGAGCGGCACACGTTCCCACGGGCCTACCTCGGGTGCCGTTAACGAATGTGTCACCAGCCGCAAACGAGCTGTCATCGGCAGCGAGAACGTCGGTGACCTCGGCCTGCGGATGTCAGCGGATCGGCAGCGAGAACGTCAGTGATCGACGGGACAAGGCGTAGCCGCTGCGGGGCGTTGACCGCTATAAGGGCGCCGGCGGGCAGCTCCTGGTGCAGTGCGCCGACCTTGAATCCGCGTCCGCACGTCCCGGCATGACCGAAGCGTGCAACGGCCATGGCGCAGACGAAACCACTGAAACGCACACTCGTTGCAACAATGAGACTACTTTGAGTTATCACTGTTTCGGGGGGCCCAGGTCAGCGCCCTGCCCAAAGGAGGGACACCTCAGATGCCGCACCTGATCGTCAGGCTCGACCGTGTCGAGTGCGCCGACACCGAGACCATCACCGGCGCCGACAAGTTCTACCTCATGGGCGCCTGCTGGGTCGGCACCAAAGAGGAGAACCGCACCAAGTCCATCCTCACCCCGCCCGTCAGCATCCAAAACGGTCAAACCCGCCACTTCGGCAACAACGCGCTGATCTTCGACGATGAGGTGGACGAGGACGACACCCTGGTCCTCACCTTCGCCGGCTACGACCGGGACGGGGACAACTTCGCCACCAATGCCACCGATATGCAGAAGAAACTGGCCGAAGGTGTGGCCACAGCCATCCACTACCTCCCGTTCAAGGCAGCACCGCAGGTCAGCGAGGTGCTGAGCTATGCCGTCAAATACGGCGGTGGCATGATCAAGGCCTTCGATAAAGACGACAAGCTCGGCGAGCTCAAACTCGACACCCCGGTCAAGGACATCGGCGTCGACGACTACCGGATGGTCCACTGGTACGAAGGCGGCCTCGGCTGGTCCACCTGGGACTACAAGGTCCACTACCAGCTGCACTACACGGACTACTGACACGCAGCGCCCGCCACCCCGCCCAACCCCGCCGGCCAACACCAGAAACCCCGGCCAACGGGGGACTGACGTTCTCGTTGCCGATTCACTGACGGTTTCGCCACCGACGACACCAGCCTGCCGCGTCTCAAGCTCGGCGCCGACGGCGAGGTAGGGGCGCGGCCGGAATACGGCGGAAAGGGATCAGCGCGCAGGTCAGGAGGGTGGAGCGGAGGCCGGGGTTTCGGCTGTGGACAGCGGCGCCAAGCGTGGGCAGAACGCCGTGTCCACACGTCGCAACACCCTTAGCTGCGCAAATGCCGACTGGAAGACCGGACAGAGGGTGAATTCGGTTCGGTTAAGAGCATGTCTCACGTGGTTGTGAGGTGATCTGCGGGGTGATCTGAGACTGTGGCATCCGATCTGGCGTTGAGGTTGGTTTCGGACGAGTTGTGGGAGCTGACCGCCTCGTTGATTCCGCAGTTCACCCCGCGCCGCCAGGGTGGTGGGGCCAGGCCTGTCGTGGATCGGGCGGTGTTCACCGCGATCGTGTACGTGCTGACCAGCGGGTGTGCCTGGCGGCACCTGCCGGCCGAGTTCGGTGTCTCACCGGCCACGGCGCATCGCCGGTTCACCGCCTGGACCCGGGCCGGGTTGTGGCCCCGGCTGCACCGGGCGGTGCTGGACGAGTTCGGAGCCAAGGGTCAGATCGACTGGGCTGCGGTGATCGTGGACGCCGCCGCCGTCCGGGCGAAAAAAGGGGGATCGCCAGCCGACCCCGATCCGGTCGATCGGGCCAAGACAGGCAGCAAATTCCATGTGCTGTCCGACGCCGCCGGGCTGCCGCTGGTGGTCGGTGTCTCGGCGGCCAACACTGCCGACATCGAGGCGTTCAAGCCTTTGTTCATGGCCTTGCCGCTGATCCGCCCCCCGGCGCGGACCGCGCCGCCGCCGACCGGACAAGGCCCGCGCGGACCAGGGATACGACTCGGCTGAACTGCGCGCCTGGCTGCGCCGCCGCGGTGTCACGCCGCGCATCGCGCGCCGCGGCATCGAATCCAGCGAGCGGCTCGGCCGGCACCGTTGGAAGATCGAGCGCACGATCGCCTGGATCTTCGGCTACCGCCGGCTTCACCGTCCGCTACGAACGCTCGGCCAACCCGTTCGCCGCGTTCCTCACCCTCGCCGCCACGCTCACCTGCTGGAAGAAGCCTGCCACGTGACGCTCTTGCGTAGGAAGGCCTCAAGCTGTTCGGCGAAGCCCGGTGCTGCGGCGACGAAGTGACCAGCGCCCGGATGCACGCTGCGCTCGCCACCGAGCGCATCCGCCAGAGCGTCGCAGATCCGCTCGAGCGCGGCCGCGTGGTCTCCGGACGCGACGAGCACCGGGACGCCGGCGTCACCGATCGCGTCGAGCTGTGGGTGTGCCTGACTGGTCGGCCGAGCACCCTGCGCCCGCCGAACGCCGGCGACCACGTTCTCGGGGAGCTGGCCGTCACCGACGGGCGCGCCCGTGAGGTGGAGGAACTCGCGCAACTCGGCCGGGTCCACGTCCATCCCGTGGGTGAGGACCGCATCGCCGATGCGCTCGAGCCGCGCCACCTCGGGATCGTCAGGGACGAGGTAGTGGAGCGGCGGCTCGATCAGAGTGAGCGAGCGCACGCTGCCCGGCGCGGCGGCGGCCGCGATCAACGCCCCGAGAGCGCCGTAGGAGTGGGCGACAACGTGCGGGCGGCCGACGAGCAGCGGCGCCAAGTCCAGGGCGTCCACCTCGAAGTCCTGACGCTCCTGCGGTGGTGGACTCGGCGGATAGCCACGGCGATGGACATATGCCAGCGTCCACCGATCGGCCAGCGGAGCCAAAGCGCCCCACGTCGTCCGCGGGCCGGCACCGCCATGCACAAGCAGGACCTCGGGCCCAAAACCATCACGCACCACCACGATCTCGCCCACGCGGCGAGCATAGCGACGCACCGTGAGACACGGCGCAAGGAGCAGCACCTTACAACACCACGCGAGACACGCCCTAAGACCTGCTAAGACCTGTCCCGTAACGCTGGGCGGTCAAACACATGAAGTGGTGGAGCTTCTTGCGCAACTGCCGTCGCGAACGCGACGGCGTCCACCCTGTCACCCGCAGTATCACCCTCGAGTGCGAGTTCCACTGGACGTGACCGGGGAGGACTTTTTGACAGAGCGTCATGGGTCCGGCACGGCGTTTCCGGCTAACGTGATCTATCCACCGGGACGAAACGCGTTTCCTGGCCGCGAGTCCGCGGCTGCTGGCTCCCCTTGTGGCTCCCGAGCGCCGTTCGGGGAGCCGCGGAGCGACTCCAGTTTAGCCCTCTGACCTGCATAAACTCTGTCGGGACGGCGGGATTTGAACCCACGACCCCTTGACCCCCAGGCACAGAAGATCAGTGGATCAAGGTCGATGGAAGTCGATCGGGGAGCTTCTCACCTGCAGAAGCGCCCTGGGGGAGTCGCGGCGGGTCTTGGGGAGTCCACCAACCGTGGCTCCCCAGTTGGCTCCCCTGCGGCTCCTCGTAAGGATGGGGGTGCTCAACGACGAACAAGATCATATTTGTCGGCCGGGGGCCGCTGCAGCGTCAGTCGCCCTTGGTTCGTGTTGATGGAGTGGACTGCCGGATAAGGCCACCTCTCACCTGGATGGCCGCGGCGCACCACCCGCCGTCGGCGCCGCTCAGGCGGGCGGTAAACGGCGCGTGTCGTCAGCAAGGCGGTGAGCGCGGCCGCCAGGACGTCCGCAGGGGACGGGCTGGGGCGTCGAATGGCTCACTGACCGGTGCAAAATGTTCACCAAGGTGAGGAAAACGCTGCGAGACCCTCATCCCCAACAAACGCTCTGCGGCAGGACCTCGCGGGTGAGCACCCGGGTCCGCACGAGTGAAGGGCGAGGCCGCGGGGCCTCGCCCTTCACTCGTGCGGCCGAGACGGGTTTGTAGTCGTAGGCTAATCCGCCGGACCCGGGACATTCATTACGTGTGTGATCCGTTCACAGCGCTCGGTGCCTGAGCTATTTGATCCAGAGTTGTGTAGTAAAGGCCTGGTCCCAGCAGATGTATTTCCAGCCCTCACGTTCGTACTGCTGGCCCGCATCCACGCACTCGAAACGGCTCGCATAGTTATCGACCAGCGTCCACCCTGGACCCGGCCCAAATTTCGAGGAGCCGCCGATCTGCGGGGCGGCCGCCTGGGCGGTTGTACTCAGTCCGCCGATCGCCAGGATGGTGAGCCCGGCACTCACGGCTGCTTTGCGTAGTCGCATCTCTCTTCCTTTCTCGATGAGGGGTGTTGGACTCGGCTCGCATCAGCCGTTCCACCACTCAATCCGCTGGAGGGCGGTTCAGCAGGTCAGTCTATTGAGGTTTTCTCGCCGTGATCGATTCGGACACCGGCGAGGCGGGTGGCGGTGACGGCGAGGCGTTCCAGGCCGGGCCGCTCAGCGGTGGCCTCGGCCGGCCAGCGGCGGGCGAGTTCGCCGGTGCGGTCGGGGTCGGTGTTTGGCCCGCGGATGATCACCAGCTCCCAACCGCTCCGCCAGTCCGGCGTGCACACCTGGCAGGGATACCGGCGGCCCGCTTCCGGTGAAGGGGGTGGTCCGCGATGTCTTCGAGCCCGGCGAGTCGGCGCGCAAGGTGTTGACCGCTGCCCATGGGCGGCGCTCTGGACGGTTGGGCCGCCTCCCGAGCGCGGTAAGCGTGGCCTGAATGTCGGAGTCAGGTCGCTCAGGCAGACGAGGACGTGCGGCCAGAGTTGGCCCCGCGTCATGGCGGGCTCAAAAGGAGCGGCGACGCAGGAAGGCTTCCAAGTACTTCCACGACGTCGTCATGATGCGGGCGGGAGTCATTGGCGACGTGGGCCAGGGCGTGGATGGCGCCAAGCCGGGCGTCGATGTCGGAGGCCGACGGCACTCCCCAGGCCGACTGCGACTATGCGTCGCGCTACTTCGAGGTGTCCCTCGACCCAGCCAACGTCAGGCAGGTCTTCGAACACCGCACACTGGCCATGGACCTCGTCCGCCGCATCAATCCCGACGTGGACCGAGCAGACCTCACTGAAGTCCTCGACTCCGTCGGCTATCCCGGAGCCGAGGAACCCGCGGACAGCCGCCGGAGCCGAGATTGATCACGGTCGGCGTCGTCGTGAGCGACTTGCGGCTGTCAGAGTCCCCAAGACCTCACGCCGAGCTTCGAGGAGGTGCGGGAGTGTCACGTGTCGCGAGCCACATCCGCCACGTGTGACGCGAGGCGGGGGCCCCTGGGTTGGTGAGGAGCCAGAGGACGAAGCTCGCCTGGTACTGCGCCCATGGGCTGTCGGACTGGGCGGCATGGCCGAGTCTGGCACGGAGGCCGTCGCTGTCGATGGCCCGGGCAAGCCGGGCGTACCAGCGGTCCTCGCAGCGGTAAGGGCGCCCGACTGCGCTCACGACCAAGTCTGTGAGCTTGGCCTTGGTGCCGTAGTGGTGATCGGCCTTCTCCAACTGCTGGAGCAGCCCCTTCTTCGTCCCCCAAGACTTGGCGTAGTGCGTCCAGTCCTCCGGGTACTTCGCCTCCCACTCCAGGTAGAGCAACGCATACGGCAGCCCCGGCCAGGCGGCGATACCTCCCCACGGCCACCCCGATAGCCCGTCTGGCAGCGAGTACCTGCGGACCTCGCCGTAGCACTGGCGGGCCTGGCGAAAAGCCGGCTCCTCGTAGTGCTCTTCTGGACCGAGGGAGGAAGCTAGACACCACAACTCGTTGCTCTCCTGTTGTGCCTCGTGCGTTCGCCGCTGCACCTCGATCAACTGCGCCAGCGCGGCGGCTCGTTTCATGGGATCATCCGACACCAGCCCGAACACCCACCCCAGCAGTTGGTGCCAGGCGCGTGCGTCATCGGCGTTCGGGTGCGCTTGCGTGCGAGCGATCCTCTCAGCCCGCGTGGCCAGCAGCAGGTTGGGGGCACGGCATCCTGGAGGAGATCAAGGCCCTGCACCACCTGGCGCCCCGGGACACCAACTCCAGCGCCGCCCTCTGGCTCCTGCGCTTCCTGCTCATCATCGTCGAGTGCGCCCCCTCATGACCAAACTGCTCGGCGGCACCGGCAAGTACGACCGCCTGCACGAGGCCCGCCTAACGGCCAACGAGAACCGTGCACCGCCGCTGACACCGCCCGCCGCTGACACCGCCCGCCGCCGGCCGCCTCCGCAGCGGTCGGCGGTGCCGGCTTCAGGGAGCCTCCCACCAGGATCCGGCACCGCAGGCATGGTCGAAGGTCAGCAGGAAAGCGGAGGCTGGGACGTGGGATCATCGGCCGGTCAGTGACCACCGGTGGCATCGTTCAGCGGTTGCGCCAGTTCGGCCTGCGCTTCTGGGCGAAGGCGGTCAGGCCTTCGACGGCGTCTTCGGTGGTCATGAGTTCGTCGAGCGTCGGGGAGGAGGCCTCGATGGCGTCGACGGCGTCGGCGAGCCCGGCCGTTTCGGTCATGACCTCCAGCGAGAGCCGGACCGAGGTGGGGGAGCCGTCGAGGATCTCGGCGGCCAGCCTGCGGGCGCCCTCCAGCGCGGTGCCAGCGTTCACCACGCGGTTGACCAGCCCGTAGTGCAAGGCTTCCTCGGCGGTAAGGCGCCGGCCGGTGAGGATCATGTCGTGAGCGATCTTCGGCGGGACGGTCCTCGGCAGCCGGATGAGGCCGCCGGCTCCGGCGACCAGGCCGACCTTGACCTCGCTGAGGGCGAGGCGCGCGGTGGTGTCGGCGACGACGAGGTGGCAGGCGAGCGCGATCTCGCAGCCGCCGCCCATCGCGTAGCCGTTGACGGCCGCGATGACCGGCTTCGGGAGGCGCCGGCGCGAGGTGAGTCCGGCGAAGCCGTTCTTGGGCACCCACATCGGCTTGCCGGAAGCGGAGTAGACCAGGTCGTTCCCTGCGGAGAACGCCTTGTCGCCGGCGCCGGTGAGGATCGCGACCCACAGGTCGGGGTCGGCGAAGTAGGCGTCGAAGACCTCGTCGAGTTCCTCGTTGGCCTGAGGGTGGAGGCTGTTGCGGACGTCGGGGCGGTTGATGGTGATTTCCAGCAGGTGCCCGTCGCGGCGGACCAGGACGTGCTCGTAGTCGTCGCGCAGCACCGCCGGACGCGGCGGGAACAGCTCGTCCATGCGGGTGTCGGTGACGGTGACGCGGTTGCCGGTCCCGAAGGAGCGGGCGTAGACGCGGCTGCCGGCCGGGTCGCCTGTCGAGAGCCGGTCGAGCAGTTCGGTGTCGTCGGCGGCGGCCTTGGCGATGAAGCGCCGTCCGTCGGCGTCCAACCGGCCGATGACGATGCCGGTGCGGGCGCCGTTGCGGTGGTACTTGACCGTCCAGGTCTCGATCGTGGCCCAGCCGTCGGCCTGAAGGGCCTGTTCGGGGGCGTCCATGGCGTCGATCTCGGCTTGCAGGTCCGCGCTGCGGTCGGCGCGCCATTCGGCGGGTGCGGTGGAGTAGACGCCGACCGAGTACTTGCTCATGGTTCCGCCGTTGGCGCCGACGAGCCCGAAGGCGCCGGGGAGGGCGCGCAGGCGGTGGACGGTCTCGGCGATGGCGTGCATGGAGTAGTTGTTGCCGGCGCCGCCGAAGAACGGCAGTCCTCCGGTGAGGGTCAGGCCGCGCGGGTCGGCCGGGTCGAGGCCCAGGCCGTCGCAGATGTTGAACACCGGGATGGGGAAGCAGCTGTACAGGTCGATGGTGGCCAGGTCGTCCACGGTGACGCCGGCGACCTCGAGGGCGTGGCGGGCGGCGGCGACCGAGGCGGGGCCGCGGCTGAGGTCCTGGCGGTGCATCAGGTCGCGTTCGCGCAGGTCGGCGTGGCCGTGCAGGAAGACCCACTTGTCCTGGGGGATGCCGAGGCGCCGGGCGGCGGCCACCGATGTCAGCAGCACCGCCGCGCCTTGGTTGACCTTGTCCCGGGCGACGATGTAGCGGGTGTAGGGGGCGGCGATGAGCCGGTTCTTCTCGGTGACCTCGACCAGTTCCGCGGCGGTGCGTTCGACCGGTGCCGAAGCGTGCGGGTTGGCGGCGGCGACCTTGGTGAAGGGGGCGAACAGCTCGCCCATCGCCTGGGCGTAGTTCTCGCGCGTGAGGCCGAGCCGGGCCCGGCGGGCGTTGTCGAACAGCGCGTACTGGCTCGGGGCGTCGGTAAGGCCGTGCGTCGCCAGGTGCCGGGAGGACAGGCCCTTGAGCCCGTAGCCGCGGTCTTCCAGGTCGCCGTCGATCTCTTCGGTGAAGTCGGGGCGGTCCTCGGCCTTGGCCAGGTGCTGGGCGGTCGAGATGGCTTCGGAGCCGAACACCAGCGCGGCCTGGCACGTGCCCGCGGCGATGGCGGCGGCGAGCTCGTTGACCAGGTGCTGCGGGCCCTGGCCGCCGGCCACTTCGAGGATCGCCCGTGCGGGCGAGGCGCCCACGCGCCGGGCGACCGACCGCGGATAGTTGCTGGACCTGCCCAGCGGCGCGGACGCGCCGGGCGTCGAGATCTCGAACTGCCGGACGCCGGCGACTGTGTCGATGGCCGCCGCGATGGCGCCGGGGTCGGCGCCGGTGTCGCCGAGGGCCTCGCGTGCGGCATCGGCCGCGAGGTCGACGGGCGAGCGCCGCCGGTAGCCGGGGTCCTCGATGCGTTCGGACGACTGACCGACGCCGACCAGCACGGGCGTGCGGGGATCGAGGGACCCGGCCTCGGTGGCGGCTGTTGAGTTGCTCATCAGGTTGTTGCTCCGGATTCTTGTGTGCCGTCCACGGTCATGCGCGGGACGACCGTGGTGCATGTCGTGGGCGGTTCAGGCGACTTGCGCTTCCAGCGTCAGCGGGTGCGCCAGGTCACCAGCGCGTCGAGGGCCTCGACCGTCGGGCCGTCGACCCGCAACGGGTTGATCTCCAGGGCTTCCAGGTGGTCGCCGAGGGCGAGGGCCAGGTCGCCGATGGTGGAGACGACCGAGGCGACGGCGTCCAGATCGGCCGGGGCGGTGCCGCGGGCGCCCTGGAGGAGCGCCGCGCCGCGAAGGCCGAGTAGGAGTTCCCGGGCCTTCGCCGGGGAGACGGGGAGCGTGCTGAGCGCGGAGTCCTTCAGGACCTCGACGAAGACGCCGCCGAAGGCGACGGCGAGCATCGGGCCCCACGCGGGATCGCGGACGACCCCGATGAGCAGTTCGACCCCGCCGGAGCGCATGGGGGAGACGAGAACGCCTTCGACGGCGGCGCCGGGCACCTTGCCGGCGGCGGTCCGGACCTCCTCGTACGCCTGGCGCACCGCGTCGGCGCCGGTGACGCCGAGGCGGACGCCGCCCACGTCGCTCTTGTGCAGGATGTCACGAGAGGCGATCTTCAGGGCGACCGGTCCGCCGATCTCCCGCGCGGCCGCAACGGCTTCGTCGGCGGAGGCGGCCAGGACGGCGGGGACGACCGGGACGCCGGCGTCGGCCAGCAGCCGGCGGGAGGTGTGCTCGGACCAGGCCCCGCGTCGGGTCGACGGCGCCGGCAGGGTGAGACGGATGTCGGCCCGGGCGGCACCGCCATCGTCTCCCTTCAGCCGATGATGGGCCTGCGACCAGCGCGCGACACCGGCCAGCGCGGTCACCGCCTGCTTGAGACCCGGCAGCACGTACGACAGGCCGGCGTGCTCCAGAATCTCGCGGCTGTAGCCGGTCAGCGGCTGCAGGATCTGGCTGACATAGACGACGGGCGCCGATGCTCGGGCGGCGCCCTCGCCGCTGGCGTCCACGAAGGGCTGCCCGGGCCAGGGCCCCTCGCCGAAGGCGGGCAGGCCGTTCACGACGGCGACCGCGCCGATGCGCGGGTCGTCGGCCATCGCGATGATCGAGCTGGTGAACAAGGACGGATCGATGATCGCGGCGCCGGTGACGTCGAGCGGATTCTGCACCGTGCCATAGGAGGGCATGACCGCGGTCAGCACCTCCTCCGTCGCCGCTCCCAGTTCGGGCAGGAGCATGCCGGCGTCCTCGGCGCGGTCGGCGATGATGTCGCAGGCGCCGCCGGAGATGGAGACCACGCCGACGCCGGGGGCGGCGAGCGGGCCTGTGTGGGCGGCGAGCCCGGCGGTGATCAGCATGTCCTCGATGGAGTCGACGCGGATCACACCGCACTGCTCGAAGACGGCGTCGATCGACCGGTCGTCGCCGACCAGGGCACCGGTGTGGGCGGCCGCCGTCCGGGACGCCAGCTCGCTGGAGCCCGCCTTGAGGACCACCACGGCCTTGCCCGCCGCGGTGGCGCGCAGGGCGGCGTGGCGGAAGACCTCCGGGTCGCGGACCGACTCCATGAAGATGGCGATGGCGCGGGTGGACGCGTCGTCGACCAGGAAGTCGAGGACGTGTCCGGCGGTGATCATCGCCTCGTTGCCCAGGGTGACCATGTAGCTAAGGTCGTTGCCGCTCATCGCGGCGAACTCCATCATGGCGCTGGAACTGGCCCCGCTCTGCGACAGCAGCGCGATCGGTCCGGAGCGGTGCGGCAGACCCGAGATCGAGGTGACGGGAACCTGGTCGACGAGGTTGGCGAACCCCAGGTGGTTCGGCCCGAGCAGGACCATGTCGAGCTTCTCGGCGTGGGCGACGAGCGCGGCCTGGGCGGCGCGTCCGGCCTCGCCCGCCTCCCCGTAGCCGGACGAGAGGATCACGGCGTTGCGGATGCCGGCCGCCGCCGCGTCCGACATCGCCTCCACGGTCCCCACCTGGGGGACCATCAGGAACGCGACGTCCACCGCCTCGTCGATTTCCGAGCAGGAGGTGACGGTCGGGCGTCCGTGCACGGTGGCACCGCGCCGGTTGACCAGGTGGGTGTGCTCCTGGAAGCCGAACTCGACGAGATTCCGGTAGGCGGTCGCGGAGAAGGCGGACTTGTCGCTGGCGCCGACGAGGGCGACGCTTCGCGGGCGGAAGAGCGTCCTCAGCCGGTCGGGCGTGATGGGAGATGTCATGGGCGGACTCCTGGACAGGTGGTGACCGGGGCGGGATCGGAGGCGGTCAGCGGGGGAGGCCCAGCGCACGGGCGATGAGCCCGCGCTGGATGTCGTTGGTCCCGCCGCCGACGACGTACATGATCGAAAGCCGCAGGCCGAATTCGAAGGCTCCGCCGCCCGGCACGTGCGGAAACCCCGCGGACAGCGCGGCCTCGGGGCCGAGGATGTCCAGGACGGCCTCGCCGAACTCTTCGGCCAGCTCGCCGCCCATGACGCCGGCCATCGGTGCCTCGAGGCGGGCTCCGGCGCCCTGCGCGGTGGCCTTGATCGCGGCGGCGACCAGCGCCCGGGTGGCCTGGACTCCGACGGCGAGCGAGCCGAGCCTGGCGCGCTTGGCCGAGCCGCGCGGGCCGATGAGCCCCTCCGCGTCGGTGCGGACGACGGCCAGCAGGTCGTCGAGCTGGCGGTGCAGCGCGGCGGCGATGTTGCCCATGGTGATGCGCTCGCCGGCGAGGGCGTCGGTGATCACCTTCCAGCCGCCGTCGACCTCGCCGACCCGCATGCCGTCGGGCACGCGGACGTCGTCGTAGAAGACGGTGCAGGAGATCTCGCCGGACAGGGCCCGGTGCTGCTGGACGGTGATGCCCGGCGTGTTCATCGGGATCAGGAACATCGTGATGCCGGCGTGGCGGGGGGGTCGCGTCGGGGTCGGTGCGGACCGCGAGCCAGACCCAGTCCGCTTCGTGCCCGCCGGTGGTCCACAGCTTCTGGCCGTTGATCACCCAGTCGTCCCCGTCGCGGACCGCGCGGGTGCGCAGCGAGGCGAGGTCGGATCCGGCCTCGGGTTCGCTGTAGCCGAGGCAGAACGACAGTTCGCCGCGGCGGATCAGGGGCAGGAAGGTGTCCTTCTGCTCCTTCGAGCCGTGCTTGAGGATCGAGTTGCCCAGCAGCATGACGGCTCCGAGGGCCTTGCTGATCGGGGCGCGATGGTACGAGACCTCCTCGTTCAGCGCGACCTGCTCGGCGAGGGTGGCGTTGCGTCCGCCGACCTCTTCGGGCCAGGCGAAGCCGAGCCAGCCGCGGTCCGCGACGATCCCCGCCAGCTCCCGGTCGAAGGCGAAATTGCTGACGTCCGAACGGTCGGCGTACTGCTCCAAGAGCTCCAGGACTTCGGCCCGGAACGCCTCACCGACCTCGCCGAGGTCCGCGGCCGGCAACGAGCCCGTGCCCTCGACCAGCACGTCTGCCACGTCACCGCAGGTGCGGGCAAGGGTCTGGAGCCGCGTGATGTCGCCGTGCACGCGGCGGAACAGCCAGGGGGCGTCATGCTCTTCGAAGTAACCGATCGCGGCCAGGGTGTGGTGGGCGCCGAGCTGCACGCGCGGGGCGGCGGTCCGAGCGTGCTCGACCGCGATCTCGGCGCTCAGCAGGCGGTCGGGCGCGCCGTGCTCGAAGGCGTGGACGGCGTCGTCGATGAGCAGATCGCCGGAGGAGAGATCGATCTGGCAGGTGGCGGTGCGCTGCTGGACGGCGCCGAACGAACCGATGACCTTGCCGAACTGGCGGCGCTCCTTGGCGTGCTCGACGGCCATCTCGTGCGCCCGGCCGGCGGCGGCGAGCGCCCGTACGGCGAGTTGGAGGCGCAGCAGCACCACGGCCTCGTCGGCCGCCGCCTGATCGATCGGAGCGGAGGCCTCCGGCTCGCCGAGGCGGGCGTCCGACCAGGCGGGCACGGCGAGCCCGGGGGTGTCCCGCACCTCCAGGAGCGGCCGCAGGACCGCGGTCCCGCCCCCGGCGGGAATGGTGAGCAGGTGGGTGGCGTGGTGGGCGGCGTCCAGGTGGCGGGCCTCGGCGTCCTCGGCGGATCCGGTGGTGGCGATGACCTTCATCTCGCCGGAGCCGATCCGGGCGGCGACGCCGGCGTGGTGCCCGATGATCCCGGTGGCGACGTACGCGTCGAGCAGGGGCAGCGGGCAGGCCGCCCGGCCGAGCTCGCGGGCGGCGGCGACGGCGGCGGCCAGGGCGCCGTCGGCGGCGAGCGCCAGCCATCCCTGGCCGGCGGCGGTGCCCCACAGCTTCCCCAGATCGGTGTCCGGCGCCGACGTGGGCGCCGGCCAGTCGCGGGCGAGGACGGCGCGCACGCTCCCGGCGAAAGCGGCGATGTCGTCCGCGGTCATGGGCAGGTACGCGGTTCCGGCAGGCATGGGGCTCCTCGGTGGCTCGGACGCAGATCTCCTGATCCTTATTACGGAACGATGTCCGTCTGTAATTGTAATCCTAATCAGACGAGTACCGTTCAGCAATGCAGAGAGCCAGGAAGATGGAGGACCATGGACCCCGTGACGCACCCCCGTAACGCCGCAGGCCGGCCACGCGACCCGGACGTCGACCGCCGTATCGCCGCGGCGGCCGTGGAGCTGTTCGGACGTGACGGCTGGGCGTCCTTCAGCATCGAGGCGGTCGCCCGGCGCGCCGGAGTCGGCAAGGCCTCGGTGTACCTGCGCTGGAAGAGCAAGGAGGCACTGCTCGCCGAGGCGCTCACCATGCGGCTCGGCCCGATCTCCGACGTCGACACCGGCACGGTCCGTGGTGACCTGGTGCAACTGGTCCGCCAGTTGCTCCAGCAGTACGTCGGTGAACACGGCGGGGCGGTCATCCGCCTGGGCTTGGAAGCGCGTGACATCCCGGAACTCGCCGAGCGTTATGACTCGCTGGCCCGGCAGCAGATACTCGCCGCCCGTGCCATCGTCCATCGCGGCATCGACCGCGGCGAGCTGCCGGCGAGCACGTCGGTCACCTTTCTGCTGGACGCGCTGTGCGGCGGCGCGATGAACCATGCCCTGACCACGCCGCCGGCCCTCCGGGCGGCCCTGCCGGAAACCGTCGACGACTACGCCGAGCGGTTCGTCGACTTCGTCCTCGTCGGGGTGCTCGTCGACGCGCCTGCGGAGCAGTAGGCGCGCGCCTGCGGGGCAGTAGGCGTCGGCCTCATGCGGAGGGGGAGCGGCTAGCCTGTGGCCATGCTCGATGTGGCCACGGGATCGGCTGACCGGATGCGGGAACGCACGCCGTGGAGCGCGCCTTTCGGGGTGTCGGTCATGACCGGTCGTGCCCGTGCGGGGGCGGTGCCGTGTCGGCGCAGGTGAACGGCCGGCTGCCGCGAGGGTCCCTCGGTCCGGAGGTGATCCTGGACGCGGCGGAGCGGCTGGTGGCCGAGTCGGGACTGCCCGAGGTCACGATCCGTAAGGTCGCGGCAGTCCTCGGTGTCCGGCACCCCGCGGTTCACTACCACTTCCCCCGGCGGCGCGACCTCGTCGACGCCCTCCTGAGCCGTGCGGTGCGGCGCTTCAACGACGCGCTGCCGGTGATCGACTCGGACGACTGGGAGAAGCACCTGCGCGGCTACTGGGAGGCGTACCGGTCGGTGCTGCGGGCGGATCCGGCGCTGTTCGAGCTGGTGGTGGGGCAGTGGGCGACCATGGGGCGCTCGCAGCGGGCGCTCGACTCCTCATACGAGCGGATCGACGCGCAACTGAACGTTCTCCTGCGTGCCGGCTTCACGCCGGAGCAGGCGGGATACGCGTATCACCTTCTCTCGACGTACACGCGGGGCTGCCTGGTGAGCGAGCATCAGTTCGCTCGTGCTCTAGGGCCGGACCGCGACGAGGAGATGGAAGGCTCCGCGGTGAGCCTGCCCGGTGACCTCGAGCCCTTTCCGAGCCTGCGGCGGGTCGCGGCGCACGGCTGGTCCTACACCTTCGCCACGGACGCCGACTTCGGCAACGGCCTCTCGGTGATCATCGCGGGTCTGCGGAGCTGGCTCCCGGCGGCATCCTGACGCCCTTCTGCGACGAACTGGTCGGTTCTCCTTGATCCGCTGCTCCCTGGACATCCTGACCATTGGTCAGTAGCCTCGGCCTCCGAGATCCTGACCGTTGGTCAGTATGGAGTGCTCGAGGTCGTCTGGAGGCCGCCGTGGGAACGTTCGAGTTCACCGAAGATCACGAAGCGCTGCGAGCGTCGGTGCGCGGGTTCGTCGAAGAGACCTTTCCCGAGACCGAGGTCCGCCGGTTGATGGCCGCGCCGACGCCGCTGGAGCGGTCGGTCTGGGAACGGATGGCCCGAGAGCTCGGGCTGCAGGGGCTGATCGTCCCCGAGGAGTACGGCGGCGCGGGCGCCGGTGCCGTGGAGCTGGCGATCGTGCTGGAGGAGTTCGGGCGCCGGCTGGTGCCCGGCCCGTTCCTGTCAACGGCCCTCGCGACGCTCACGCTGATCGGCGGCGACCCAGCGGTCACCGCGGACCACCTGGAGGGCATCGCTGCGGGCCGCGTCGTGGCCACGGTGGCCCTCGCCGAGGAGGACGGCGGCTGGGACGCCTCCGGAGTCCGCTGCGAGGCGGCCGGGGAAGACGAATGGCGGCTGACCGGGACGAAGTCCTTCGTGCCGGACGGCATGGACGCCGACCTCCTCGTGGTGGCGGCACGTACCGATGCGGGCGTCCGGTTGTTCGCCGTCGACGGCGGCGCGGACGGCCTGGCCCGCGAAGAGCTGGACGTCTTCGACCTCACCAGGCGGCTCGCCCGCGTGCGCCTCGACGGCGTGGCCGCGACGCCGCTGACCGCCACCGGGGACGGGTCCGAGTTCGACCGCTTCCTCGACGCCGCGCGGCTCGCCGTGGCCGCGGAACAGGCCGGCGGCGCCGACTTCGCCCTCGCGATGGCCGTCGCGTACGCCAAGGAGCGGGTGCAGTTCGGCCGGGCGATCGGCAGCTTCCAGGCGATCAAGCACATGTGCGCCGACGCCTTCGTCGACGTCGAGTCCGCACGGTCGGCCGCCTACTACGGGGCGTGGGCCATCGCGGCCGGCAGCCCGGAGACCGCCGCGGTCGCGCCGCTGGCCAAGGCGTTCTGCTCCGACGTCTTCTTCGAGACGGCTCGGACGAACATGCAGGTGCACGGTGGGATCTCCTTCACCTACGAGCACCCGGCGCACCTGTACTACCGGCGGGCCAAGTCCGGTGCCCAGCTGTGGGGGAGTCCCACCGCGCAGCGTGACCTCCTGGCGACCCGCATCGGCCTGTGACAGCTGAACATGACCCACCCAGAACGAGTGACGGAGGAGCGATGACGGAGACGGCAGGCGCGGCGGCGTCCGAGGAGCAGGTGCGCGCGCAGGTGGCGGCGTGGCTGGCGGAGAACTGGCGACCCGGCGGCGGAGGGCCGCAGTGGCGCGGACGGCTCATCGACTCCGGGTGGGCGGCTCCGACCTGGCCGGTCGAGTGGTTCGGTCGCGGCCTGCACCGCGACATGCGCCGGGTGGTGGCCGAGGAGTTCACCCGAGCCGGGGCGAAACCGGTGGCGCTGGACGTGACGCAGTTGTTCGCCAACACGATCCTGGCCCACGGCACCGATGACCAGAAGCGCGAGTTCGTGCGGCCGCTCGCCGTCGGCGAGCACCGCGGCTGCCTGCTCTACAGCGAGCCGGGTGCCGGCTCGGATCTCGCGGCGCTGCAGACCCGCGCCGACCGCGACGGCGACACCTGGATCGTCAGCGGCCAGAAGGTGTGGACATCGGGGGCCCGCGAGGCGACGCACGGTTTCCTCATCGCGCGCACCGACTGGGACGTGCCCAAGCACCGCGGCCTGACGTTCTTCTGGATCCCGCTGGACCGGCCGGGTGTCGACATCCGTCCGATCCACCAGGTCACCGGTGGATCGGAGTTCAACGAGGTGTTCCTCACCGACGTCGTCGTGGCGGACTCCCACCGGCTCGGCGAGGTCGACAACGGATGGCGGGTGCTGCAGACGGCGCTCGGTTTCGAGCGGCTCATCATGGGCGCCGCCGCCGGCGGCAGCTCCGAGCAGCGCAGGCGAGCCGGTCGCAAGGACACCGCGAAGGCGGATCGCCAGTCGCCGTGGACGCGGAAGATCGGCGGCGCCGACTACATCGAGCTGGCGAAGACGACCGGTAAGGCCGGCGATCCCGTCACCCGTCAGGAGATCGCCCGGCTGTACACGCTGGAGAAGGTCAACGCCTGGAACGGCATGCGGGCGCGGGCGGACTCCGGGCGCGGGGCGGCGTCCCCGCTGGCGTCCATCGGCAAGCTCGCCATGTCCCGCATCGTCCACACCGGCGTGAAGGTGACCACCGATCTGCTGGGCACGGCCTCGGTGCTCGACGGCGACGAAGACCCGGTCGCGGCGGAGGTCAACCGTTCGTCGTTCGCCGCGTTCGTCACCTCCATCGGAGGCGGCACCGACCAGATCCAGCGCAACATCATCGGCGAGCGGATCCTGGGCCTGCCCAAGGAACCGGAGGTCGACCGGGACGTCCCGTTCCGGGACGTCCGCAAGGCGCGGGCCACGAGGCGGTTCAGTTGAGCCCCGCCGAGAGCGGCGAGCCGCTGGACCTGCCCCTGACCGGAGTGAACGTCCTGGATCTCACCTCCGGGCCGCTGGCCGCGATAGGCCGCCACCTCGTCGAATGGGGCGCGGAGGTCCTGCGCGTGGAACCTCCCGGCGGGGCCGCCGACCGCAGCACCGGCCGCCGGGCCGCCGGGGTCGCGCTGGGCTTCGCCGCCGCGAACCTCGGCAAACGCGCTGTGGCGCTCGACCTCACCAGCCCTGATGGCAGAGACCGGTTCCGGGCCCTCCTGTCTGGAGCGGACATCCTGCTGGAGAGCACCCTGCCGGCCTCGCCGGAGAGCTCGGCCCTCGACGTCGAAGGGATCCGGCGGGAGCACCCCGGTCTGGTCATCCTGTCCGCGACGCCGTTCGGGAGGACCGGTTCCCACACCGGCTGGCAGGCCACCAGCCCCGTGTTCCACGCACTGTCCGGGGAGCTGTCCCGCTCGGGCATCCCCGGCCGCGAACCGCTGATGCCTCCCGGTGACCTGCCCTACGAATGCGCCGTCCCGCAGGCGGTGTTCGCGGTGCTCCTGGCCCACCTCGAACGGCTGCGCACAGGGCAGGGGGACCATCTGGACTTCTCCGTCCTCGACGGCGCGGTCTCGGCCCTCGATCCCGGGTACGGCATCGCCGGCAGCGCCACCGCCGGAGTACCCGCCAGCAAGCTCCCCAGGGGACGCCCCGAGGCGCGCCACCAGTACCCGGTCATCCCCTGCGCGGACGGCTTCGTCCGGGTGTGCATCCTGGGCCCGCGCCAGTGGCGCGGCATGTTCGAGTGGATGGGGCGTCCCGCCGAGTTCGCCGACCCCTCCTACGACAAGCTGGGGACCCGTTTCTCCTCCACCACGCTGCTGCCCGCGATCGCGCGCTTCTTCGCCGATAAGAAGCGCTTGGAGCTGGAGGAGGCGGGGCAGCGGCACGGCGTCCCCGTCGCCGCCGTCCTCGATCTCGACGAGGCGCTGGAATCGGAGCAGGTCCGGGCCCGGCGCGCCTTCACCGGCGTCGAACTCGCCCCGGGAGTATCGGCGCCCTTCCCCGACGGCGTCCTGGAACTGGACGGACGGCGCGCCGGCGTCCGCGGTCCGGCGCCTTCGGTGCCCGCCGACGCCACCGCGGCGGACGGCTGGAGAGCCTCGCGGGCCGAGCCCTCCGGCGACGTCTCCGCGGATCCCGGCGGCCGGCCGCTCGCCGGGCTGCGCGTCCTGGACCTCGGGGTCATCGTCGTCGGTGCCGAGCAGGGGCGCATGCTCGCCGACCAGGGCGCCGACGTCGTCAAGGTCGAGAACGACGCCTTCCCCGACGGCAGCCGCCAGGCCCGCGACGGCGCCGTCATGACGGTGACCTTTGCGGCCGGGCACCGCAACAAGCGCAGCCTCGGCCTCGACCTGCGTTCCCCACGGGGCAAAGAGCTGTTCTTGCGGCTGGTCGGCGACACCGACGTCGTGCTCACGAACTTCCGGCCCGGCACCCTGGACTCCCTCGGACTCGGCTACGACGTGCTGCGGAAGGCCAACCCCGGCGTCATCCTCGTGGACAGCTCGGCGTTCGGGCCCACCGGCCCGTGGAGCCGGCGGCTCGGCTACGGGCCGCTGGTCCGCGCATCCGCCGGCATGACCGCGCAGTGGCGCTACCCGGGGGAGCCGGACGGCTTCTCCGACGCGCTGACCGTGTACCCGGACCATGTCGCCGCCCGCATCGGTGTCGCGGGCGTCCTCGCGCTGCTGATCCGCCGCCGCCGTACCGGGACCGGCGGCACCGTGAGCGTCAGCCAGACCGAGGTCATGCTCGGGCACATGGCCGCGATGGTCGCCGACAAGGCCCTGGTCCGCTCGGGCGTCACCGTCGAAGGTTCCACGGAGCCCGACGCGCCTTGGGGCGTCTTCCCCGCCGCCGGCGACGACGACTGGTGTGTGGTCACCGTCCGCGGCGACGACGACTGGCAGGCGCTGTGCCGGGTCATGGGCCGAGACGATCTCGCCGCCGAACCCGCTCTTTCCAGTGCGGAGGGACGTACCGCCGCCCGCGCCCGGATCGACGCCGCGGTCACCGGCTGGCTGGCCCGGTACGGGGCCGTCGAGGCGATGAACCTGCTGCAGGCGGCCGGAGTGCCCGCGGGAGCCATGCTGCGCGTCGCCGAACTGCCCACCTTTCCCTACTACGCCGAACGTCGCCTGTTCCGGCTCTCCGGGCATCCGCGCATCAGACAGGAATTCCATCTGGAGAACGCACCCGTTCGTTCCCTGCGGCTGCCCGACCCACCCGATGGCCCCGCCCCCCTGCTCGGTGAGCACACCGAGCAGATCGCGCGGGAGGCGCTCGGTCTCTCCGACGCCGAGATCAGTTCACTGACCGGCGACAACGTCCTGCAACAACCCTGAATCCCGCTTCCCGTGTCGCTGGACGGAGGCGGCGCCGGCCCAGACGCCTGCGCCGCCTCCGGCCAAGCCGATCACGCTGCCGGGCCAAGGAGTTCGGTGAGCAGTTGCTCGTGGGTCTGGCTCTGCTCCTCCACATCCTCAGGGACCGGCATCGCTCGCCGCAGGCTCACATGGCCGTGCAGGGCCGTCCACAGCAGGACGGCCAGTTGCCGGGCGTCCAGCCGCGGATGAGGATGGTCCTCCAGGAACCGACCGACCGCCCCTTCCCAGGTGTCGAGGATCTCGCCGACGGGGTGCTCGGCGAGGCGCTCCCTGGGGACGGCGGACTGTTCGAGGTCGAACATCAGGCGATAGTGACGCGGCCGGTCGCTCGCGAACCGGCAGTAGGCGTCAGCCATCGCGGCGAGCCGCTCTCTGGGGGAGCCGCCCGCGGAACGCTCCGCCTCCCGCATCACCGTGGCGAGTTCACGGTAGGCGCCCGCCAGCACTTCCCAGACGATCTCGGTCTTGTCGCGGAAATGCCGGTAGATGCTCGGCGCGGCGATGCCCGTCTCGCGGGCGATCGCCCGCAGCGAGAGGCTCTCCTCGCTGCCGCCCTGGGCGAGCAGGCGCCCGGCGGCCCGCAGGATCTCGGTGCGCAGCCGGTCGCCCTGCCCCCAGCGGTTCGGGACGCGGGTACGCGCCGGGCCTTCCTGCGTGGGCGCCATGAGCGTGCCTCCTTCTCGCGGCAGTGGTGGAACGATACTGCCCCGGCCCATCGGCTAACGTCTGTTAGTCAACTTGGCTTACAAGTGTTAGTCTATTGAGGTCGCCCTGCCGCCGGCGCTCCCGAACCCGGCCCGGTGCCGTGCCGGGGAGTTCCCGTTGACTGACCGCCGCTTCCGGCCGGTGCGCACATCCGCACGGGGCGAGGCGGCCCCGCATTATTCGCCCAGAGAGGTACCTCGCGTGAGCGATGAGCAAACCGAGCAAGAGGGCAAGCCGCAGCTGGCCCGGACGCTGGCGGGGAGCCTGTGGTTCCCGCTGCTGTTCTTCTTCGGTTTCCTGTTCTGCTACATGCTCCCCTTCCATTCGCCATCGCCGCACGACGTCAAGGTCGCGGTGTCGGACCCGGTGGTCGCGGCACAGCTGAGCGCCGGACTCGATCAGCAGGCACCCGGTTCGTTCGACATCATCCCGGTGAAGGACGCGGACGCCGCGAAGCACAAGGTCACCGGTCGCGACGCCGTCGCCGCCTACAGCGTGGAGGGCAACAAGGCCGTCCTTTACGTCGCGAAGGCGGACGGCACGTATCTTGAACAGGCCGCCACCACCACCTTCACCGGCATCGCGAAGCAGGGCGGGCAGAAGCTCAGCATCGTCGAGGTCGCGCCCACCGCCAAGGGCGACGTGACCGGGACCGGCCTGTTCTACATGGCGATGGTCTGGAACATTGTTCCGTATATATCGGTGATGATGCTCATGCGGGCGGTCACGGTGAGCCGCCGCGTCAAGCTCCTCACCCTGGCGGGAATCGGCGCCTTCACCAGCGTGGTCGGCTACCTGGTGGGGCTGTCCATGGACATCGTCCCCAACCAGCCGCTGGCCGTCCTGTACGCTTTCATGATCACGCAGGCGGTGGCGTGGGTCACCTACGGCCTGGTCCCGTTCGTCCGCCAGTTCATCCCTGGCGTCGCGATCGGGTTGTTCGTGCTGCTGTCCATCCCGTCCAGCGGCGGCGCGATCCCGTACCAGCTCGTCCCGGGCTTCTTCCGCGCACTGCACCCGGTGATGCCGCTCGGCAATCTGATCGACGCGCTGCACGGCATCTTCTACTTCGGCAGGCAGGACCTGCTGCGGCCGACGCTCGTGCTGTGCGCCTGGCTCGTCGCCGGCGCCGCCCTCATCGGAGCAGGCTTCGTTCTCGAGCGCCGCAAGGCCGCCCAAGCCGAAGCCGTCGACGGCGCCCCTGTCGAAGAACGGCTCGAAGAGCCCATCGAGGACCCGACCATCGAAACGCCCCAACCGCACGCCACCAGCCCGGGCCACCGCTGGCGCCTCGGCGAGCAGCCTCCCATGCTCGTCGGCACCGTCCGCACGCCCGAGGGCGCCCCGGTCCCGCAGGTCGGTGTGACGATCCTGGGCCCGACCGGCCACCAGCTCCTCCGCACCGTCACCGACCACGAAGGCCGCTACGCCGCCACGGCGCTACCGCAGGACTTCGTCACCGTCCTGCTGCTCAGCAACGACCACACGCCCGCCGTCGCCCGTCTCCTGCTCGCCGACGGCCGCACCTTCCGCCAGGACTTCGTCCTCGACCACCGGGCTCACCGCCCTGTTCACGCCTGACGGCATCCCGAAGCCGCGCATCTCGGCGCCATCACCAGCAGAGATGCGCTCCTTCGCTGGAAGGCGCGGCCGGGCGCCGGGGGCAGGGCGCCCG
>NZ_JBEPCJ010000099.1:0-40249 GCF_040299565.1 Spirillospora sp. NPDC000708 | reverse complement strand
GGGGCCCGGGCGGCCCGGGCCCCCGCGCCGGCGCCCCGCCGTCCGGCGCCGGCCCCGCCGTTCGGCGTCAGCCCTGCCGTTCGGCGGACAGGCGCCGGCTGATCGTCTGCTGGAGCCGCTGCAGCCCCGACGTGCCGACCATGCCGATCTGGCCTTCGAGGTCGCGCAGCAGCACGTCCTCGTTCATCACGACCTCCGAGGACTGCATCAGCACGGTGCCCTGGCCGGTGAAGTCGAACTGGTGCTCCTCACCCGACGACCCGCCGATCCCGAAGGCCATCCGGGCCGCGCCGAACGCGCCGCGCATGTAGGAGTGGTCGTAGTGGTGGCAGGGCGACGGGCAGTCCGCCCAGCCCAGCAGGGCCTGCGGGTCCACCCGGACCGGCGGCTCGACGAAGTGCACCGGCCCGTTGGAGGCGGCCACGAACCGGCCCGTCCCGATCAGGGTCAGGAACCCCGGGATGATCGACTGCTTGAGCTCCAGGCCGGGCTCGAACGCCAGCAGGTTCCCGGCCCGGACGGTGAGGTTGCCGTCGTCGAGGTCGAAGGAGTTCACGTCGAAGCCGCGGTCGGCGAGGACGAGCTTGCCCCGCCCCTGCGCGACGATCCAGTCCTGGGCGTACAGCGGCGAGTTGAAGGTGTGCGCGACCAGCGCGTCCAGCGGCCCGGACGACAGCGCCTCGAACCTGATCTGCCCGTAGTAGGCGATCATCTTGCCCTTCTGCGCGAACCACCGGCCGTCGAGGTCGACGCTGAAGGCGTAGGGGTTGACGTTGTCGTTCACCGGGAGGGTGGCCGCGTTCCAGGTCCGCGTGCCGAAGCTGCTCACGGTCAGATCTTCCTCTCGCTGGCCTGGACGTAGACGACGCCGGAGCCGCTCAGCTCGAGCTGGAAGCCCTCGCCGGAGCCGCGTCCGATGAGGTCGCGCAGCCCCACCGCCGTGGTGAGCCGGTTCTGCACCTGGCCCCGGTGGGCCACGTACGCCTGCGGGTCGACGTGGACGGGCCGCTGCGGGGCGATCGGCAGCTCCATGACGCCGCCGTGCGAGAGCAGCGCGCACGAGCCCTGGCCGGTCAGCGTGGTGGTGAACAGGCCCTGCCCGCTGACGGCGCCCCGCACGATGCCGCGCACGCCGCCCTGCTCGCCCATGAACATGGTCCCGACCTGCAGGGACGCGTCGTGCACGAGGAGCCGGTCGGCCTCGACGTACAGGGTGTCGCCGCCGCCGAGGTCGACGACGGACACGTGCAGCCCGGCGTGCCCGAACATGACCTCGCCCTGCCCGGTGACGTGCATCATCGCGCTGCGCTCGCCCGCGACGGCGCGTCCGATGGCGCCGCCGATGCTCTGCCCCGCCGTGGTGGACGGGGCGAACGCCACCGACCCGGTGTAGGCGAGCATCGCGCCGCGCCTGCTGTAGACCTCCCGCCCGGGGCCGACCGGCACCTGGAGCATCTTGGAGGTGATCTTCTGGTATCCCGGCATCAGTACCTTCCGCAGCGGGCCGGCCGCCCGCGCCGCCCGCACGCCTTCGTCGTCATCAGATCTCCAGGATCCCGCCGCGCTCGGCGGGCTGGACGTAGACCAGACCGTGCCCCTGGTACCGGAACTGGACGCTCTCGCCCGACCCGTGGCCGATGACGGTCCGCCAGTTGACGTCGGTGACGACGTCCTGGCGCAGCTGCCCGTGGTGCCCGACGTAGGCGTGCGGGTCGACCGACAGCGGCGTCTCGGGCGTCACCTCCAGCGCGATCGCCGGCCCGTCGGACACGATCGCGACCGTGCCTTGCCCCTCCACCTTGGTCGTGGCGAGGCCCTGCCCGGTCCCCATGCCGCGCAGGCCGACGAACTGGACGCCCGTGCGCAGCCCGCCCTCCAGCGCCAGGAGGCTCTCCGACTCCACGAACAGGGTGTCGCCGGTCAGCTGGACGAGCGTCACCTCCGCCGCCTCGCTCGCCAGGTACACGGTGCCCTCGCCGGTGACCTCCATGAGCGTCATGCCCTCGCCGGCGATCTTGCGCTTGAGCGCGCCGCGCAGGCCCTCTCCCCCGGTCATCCCCTCCCGTTTGAACGCCATCCGCCCCTCGTAGGCGACCATGGCGCCGTTCAGCGCCCGGATCGTCTCCCCGGCGAGATCGACGGCCAGCATCTTCGAGCCGTTCAGTCGAAAGTGCGCCACGAGGCGACAAGATACCGGCCGGAACCCCGCGCGGTCCGGGCATTCGGCGCGGTCCGCCCGGCGGGGGCGGGCGAGCCGCCGGCGGCCCTCATCGCGGCGGAACCGGCGCGTTGCCGGTCCCGTGCGCCCGCCGATCGGAGAGGATGTCGCTCATGTGGATCGCTCCCGAACGCCGCAGCCTCAGCCGGTGGGCCGTACCCGGGCTCGTCCTCGGTGCCGGGGTGGTGGTCGGCGCCGTGCTCGCCGCCGACGGACGCGACGGCACCGCCCTCATCGCGCTCGCCGCCCTCGCCGGGTACGCCGGCTACCTGGCCTTCCGGCGCAACGAGCCCGCGCTGCCGCTCAGCGAGGGCTTCGGCTCCGGCCACCGCGCCCGCACCCATCTGCGCGCCGCCGCGATGACCGGCGACGTGCTGACGGTCGCCGTGATCGGCGGGCTCGTCGTGCAGGCGCTGCGCGGCGGCGACATCACCGCCTACGTCTGGCTCGCGGCCGTCGCGGGGGTCACCTACGCGCTGTCGGCGATGGTCGGCGGCCGCGGGCTGTGACGGCCCGCCCCGGGTCAAGATCCACACCGCGACCTGCGCGAATTGTGCGTTAACTTCTCCTGACAACGGTGGTTCCGGGCGCTTCCGGACGACATGATGCCGCTGTGTCAGCCGTAGATGTCCTGGTCCCGGCGAGGGCGGTGTTCCATCCGGTCGTCGATCTCGGCACCGGGACCGTCGTCGCCGTGGAGGCGCACGCGGGGCCGCCCGCCGCGACCGGGCTGCCGCCGCGGGTCGATCCCGTGTCCGAGGACCTGCGGCGCGCCGCCGAGGCGGCCCGCGCCGCGGCGGACCTCCGCACGCCCCTGCCGCTGCAGATCGGCCTGCGCGCCGAGACCCTCGCCTTCGGCGACCCGGTGCTCGCGGAGCTGCACCAGGGGTTCGCCGGGGCCGGGCGCCGCCCGCAGGAGATCATCATCTGCGTCACCGGGGGCTTCCCGCCGGCGCAGCGCGCCCCCGTCACCGCGGCGCTGTCCGGGCTGCGCCGGGCCGGGTACCTCGTCGGGCTCGGCGGCGTCGGCGCCGCGCACGCCCCGCTCGACCTGCTCGTCGACGGCGCGTCCTACCTGCTCAAGCTCGATCCCGTGCTGGCCCGCCGGGCGCCCGCCGAGCCGCGCCGCTCCGCGCTGGTGGCGAGCCTCGTCGAGCTGGCGCACCGGCTGGAGACCCACGTGCTCGCGCCCGGCCTGGAGACCGGCGACCAGGTGCTGCACCTGCGCGAGCTCGGGGTGCGGCTGGTGCAGGGGCCGGCGCTGGCGCCGCCGGAGTGGCGGCCCGGCATGCCGGTCACGGTGCCCGTCGCGGCGCGCGGCGCCCCGGACCCCCGCGAGCGCCCCGACCTCGGCCCCCGCGTCTCGGAGTTCACGCTCCCCGGCGTCACGATGCCGCACACCGCGACCGCCGACGAAGTACTGGACGCGCTGAACGCCGAGACGGGCATCACCAGCATCGTCCTGGTCGACGAGAGGCAGCGGCCCCGCGCCACCGTGGACCGGACGCGCTTCCTGCTCCGGCTGTCGGGCGCCTACGGCCACGCGCTGCACGCCCACCGGCCCGCCGCCCGGCTGGCCGACCCGCCCCGCCCGGTCCCGCGCACCGTCCCGGCCGTGGCGGCGCTGCGCGCGGCGGGCCAGGAGGACGAGCGCGTCTACGACGACCTGGTCGTGGTCGACGAGCTGGGCCGCTGCCTGGGGATCGTCCGCGTCGCCGACCTGATCCGCGGCCTGTCGCCCTGACCGGCGGCGTTCCGGTCCGGAGCGGTTCCCGGCGGGGGTCAGCCCGCGCTGAGATCCCCGCTGCCGGATCCGGGCGCGTCCGGCGCCGCGGTGGCCCCGGACGGGTCCGTGAGGCCGGACGCGGCCAGCTCCTGCGCGAGGATGGCGGCCTGGACCCGGCTGCGCAGCCCGAGCTTCCCGAGGATGCGGCTGACGTGCGTCTTGGTGGTCGTCTCCGCCATCGACAGCCGCCGCGCGATCTCCCCGTTCGACAGCCCCTCCCCGAGGCAGGCCAGCACCTCGCGCTCCCGCGGCGTCAGCTCCGCCACCGCCGCCGGGCCCGGCGCGGGCGGCTCCGGCCGGGCCGCGAACGCGCCGATCAGCCGCCGCGTCACCTGCGGCGCGATGATCCCGTCCCCGGCCGCCACCGTCCGCACCGCCTCCACCAGCCGGTCGGCGTCCACGTCCTTCAGCAGGAACCCCGCCGCGCCCGCCCGCAGCGCCCCGAACACGTACTCGTCGAGGTCGAACGTGGTCAGCACCAGCACGTCCGCGAACCCGGCGATCTGCCGGGTGGCGCTGATCCCGTCCAGCCGCGGCATCCGCACGTCCATCAGCACCACGTCGGGGCGCAGCTCCCGGGCCAGCTCGACGGCCCGCTCCCCGTCGGCGGCCTCGCCGACCACCCGCACGTCCGGCGCCGCGCCGAGGATCAGCACCAGCCCGGCCCGCACGGCCGCCTGGTCGTCGGCCACCAGCACCTCGATCACCGCGCCACCCCGATCACGACGATCAACGCCACCCCGCTCATCGCGCCACCCCGCTCACCGGACGCCTTCACGGCCGCGCGCGGGCTCCGCGTCCACCGGCAGTTCCGCGTGCACCAGCCAGCGCCCGCCGTCCGGCCCGGCGGAGAACTCGCCGCCGAGGATCGCCGCCCGCTCCCGCATCCCGATCAGGCCGCTGCCCGACCCCGGCAGCCCCGCGCCGTCCCCGAGGGGGCTCAGCACGTCGATCACCACCCGCCCCCGCGCGTACCCGACCGACACCTCGGCGTCGCCCGGCCCGGCGTGCTTGAGCGCGTTGGTCAGCGACTCCTGGACGATTCGGTACGCGGCCAGCTCGACCGGCGCGGGCAGTTCGGGGAGCTCGCCGGCCGGGCGCAGCCGCGCCGACAGGTCCGGGCGGGCCGTCCGCTCGACGAGCCGGCCGAGGTCGGCCAGCCGCGGCGCCTCCGCCGGGTCGGCGCCGCCGGCGCCGCCCTCGCGCAGCAGCCCGATCATCCGGCGCATCTCCGCCAGCCCCAGCACGCTGTTCTCCCGGATCACCGTCATCGCCCGGTCCAGGCCCTCCCTGTCCAGGTCGCGGACCTTCAGCACGGCCGAGGAGTGCAGCGCGACGGCGCTCAGATGGTTGGCGATCACGTCGTGCAGCTCGCGCGCCATCCGGGCGCGCTCTGCGCCGACGGCGGCGCGCCGGTCCATCTCGGCGAGCCGCGCGACCTGCCGGGCGCGCTGCCGCTCCGCCTCCGCCCGGGACCGGTGCTCCCGGACGAGCATGGCGGTCAGCACCGGCGTCACCCACACCGCCGCCGCGAGCGCCCCGGCCACCACGCCGAGCGCGAGGTCGCGCGCCAGCGCGCCGGTCACCGCCAGGACCGCGACGGTCCCGCCGACGGTCGCGCCGAGCAGCCCTTCCGCCGTCCGCCGCGGCCGCCCGTACAGGCTCGCCGCGTACAGCGCGTCCCCGTAGATCATCGCGGTGGCGATGGACGGGCCGAACGCCACGTCGAGGAAGTTGAACGGGGTGGAGATCGCCAGCGCGGTGAGGGGGGCCGTGCGCCGCAGCAGCATCGCCCCGCACAGCCCGGCGAGCGGCAGCAGCCGGAGTCCGGCGGGCGGCCAGTGGTCGGTCCAGGTGCTGTACCCGTGCGCCGCCAGCAGCACCAGCCCGGCCGCCAGCGCCCCGGCGGCGATGAGCGCGTCCTGGGGCGTGGTGAGGCGGCGGAGCCTGGAGAGCACGGATCCATCTCAGCATCCCGCCGGGACCGCCGCGTCCCTCTCGCTGAGGGCACCGCGTACATCCTTCGGAGGACCCCGAGAACCTCATCGGCGACGACGCCTCGCCCCTCCGCCGTCCCCGACCATCGAGACACAGGCAATGGACGGGGAAGTGGAGGGGAACACGCCATGCTCGTCGGGATCATCGCCGCCTGCGAGATCGGCTTCTGGGTCGTCCTCGCGGCCGGTCTGGCCGCCCGCTACCCGCTGCGGATGCGCAGGACCGGCGCGGCGCTCCTGCTGGGCGTCCCGCTGGTCGACCTCGTCCTCCTCGCGGCCACGGTCGCCGACCTGCGCGGGGGCGCGACCGCGGGCTTCGCCCACGGCCTGGCGGCGGCCTACCTCGGCTACTCGGTCGCGTTCGGGCACGGCATGGTCCGGTGGGCCGACGAGCGGTTCGCGCACCGCTTCGCCGGCGGGCCGCCGCCCCGGCGCAAGCCCCGGTACGGCCGGGCGCGCGCCCGCTACGAGTGGGTGGAGTTCGGCAAGGCCGCCGTCGCGACGGGGATCGGCTGCGCGCTGCTGCTGGCGATGATCGCACTGGTCGGCGACCCCGACCGGACGACCACCCTGACGGGCTGGACGGCCCGTCTCGGGCTCGTCCTCGCGATCTGGTCGCTGTGGCCGATCACCCACACGCTTTGGCCGTCCAAGCCGAAGGACGGGGCCGCTAGCCCGCCCGCAGAGCGCGCGCGGCCAAGGTGACGATCGGCAGGTCGAACTCGCCCTCGGCGGTCTCCGGCGTCATCCTCAGGAACTCGACGATCCGCTCGGTCACCTCCGCCCGCTCGGCCTCGTCGAGCACGAGCATGTGCGAATGCGTCCCGATCGTGGCCGCCATCGACTCGGCCGTGCGGCGCTGCGCGTGCGGGAACTCCGCCCGCTCGAACAGCGGGAACCACCGGGTCCCGGGCAGGTCCTTCGGCTGCCACCGCCGGTACGACACGCTGCTGCGGGAGACCCGCTTCAACTCCGCGACCCACGGGACCCGGTCGTCGTCGGTGTTCCACAGGCCCGCGAGCACCCCGCCCGGGGACAGCACCCGATGGATCTCCGGCAGCGCCCGGTCCAGGTCGAACCAGTGCATCGCCTGCCCCACCAGGACGGCGTCGACCGCGGCGTCCGGCAGCGGGATCGCCTCCGCGCCGCCTCGCAGCGCCCGCACGCCGGGCACCTCGCGGCGCAGCTCGTCCAGCATCGCCGCGTCGGGCTCCACGGCCACCAGGTCCGCGGCGTCGACGCCGTCGCGGAGCAGCACCTGTGTCAGCTTGCCCGTGCCGGCCGCCAGGTCGAGCACCCGGAGGGGCCTGCGGCCCGCCACGGGCCCAAGGGCCCACCGCACCGCCGCGTCGGGATAGTCCGGACGCTCCCGCGCGTACGCCGCCGCGCTCCCGCCGAACGACGAGGCCCTGCGCGCCACCAGTGCGGGATCGCTGTCGGGAAAGGCATCCTTCACATCGCCTCACCCTAGACGCGCCCGGGCATGCGCGAGGCCGCGCCCCCGGCGGGGAGGCGCGGCCTCGCGGCGGCTCGGTGTCAGACGTTGAAGCCGAGGGCGCGGAGCTGGTCGCGGCCCTCGTCGGTGATCTTGTCCGGGCCCCACGGCGGCAGCCAGACCCAGTTGATCTTGACGTCCTTGACCAGGCCCTCCAGCGCGCTGTGCGCCTGGTCCTCGATCACGTCCGTGAGCGGGCAGGCGGCGCTGGTCAGGGTCATGTCCAGGGTGACGACCTCGTCGGCGAGGTTCACCCCGTACACCAGGCCGAGGTCGACCACGTTGATGCCGAGTTCGGGGTCGACGACGTCCTTCAGCGCCTCGAGGATCTCCTCGTCGGGGACGGTGCCGGCCGCGGCGGTCGCGGGGGTCTCCTCCGGTGCGGTGTCGCTCATGATGCCTCTCCGAGTGCGCGGGCGGTCGCGTCCTTCCACGCCATCCAGGCGAGCAGGGCGCACTTGATCCTGGCGGGGTACTTCGACACCCCGGCGAAGGCGACGGCGTCCTCGAGGACGTCCTCGTCCGGCTCGACGTCCCGGCCGCGCGACTGCATCAGCGCCAGGAACTCCTCGCCGACCGCCATCGCCTCCTTCACGGACTTGCCGATGATCAGGTCGGACATCACCGACGCGCTGGCCTGGCTGATCGAGCAGCCCATGGCGTCGTAGGAGACGTCCGCCACCGTGGCGTCCTGGCCGTCGCCGTCCAGATGGACGCGGAGCGTCACCTCGTCCCCGCAGGTCGGGTTGACGTGGTGCGCCTCGCCCTCGTACGGCTCCCGCAGCCCCTTGTGCAGGGGGTTGCGGTAGTGGTCCAGGATGACCTCCTGGTACATCGCCTCCAGCTGCATGGCGTCCTTTCCAAGCCTTTCTCGCTACAACCCGGCCCCGGCGCGGGCTGTTCCTGCGGCCGTCAGGAGACGGTCCCGAAGAACTTCTGCGCCTGCCTGACCCCGTCGGCGAGCGCGTCGATGTCCGACAGGGTGTTGTAGAGGTAGAACGTCGCGCGGGTCGTGGCCGGGATGCCGAACCGGCGGCAGATCGGCCACGCGCAGTGGTGCCCGACGCGCACCTCGACGCCCAGGTCGTCCAGCACCTGGCCGACGTCGTGCGGGTGGATGTCCTCGACGGTGAACGACACGGCCCCGCCGCGCGCCTCGGTCGTGCCCGGCCCGATGATCCGGACGCCGGGGATCTCGCCGAGCCGCTTCAGCGAGTAGGCGACCAGCGCCTCCTCGTGGGCGTGGACGCGGTCCATGCCGATCTCGGCGAGGTAGTCGCAGGCCGCGCCGAGCCCGATCGCCTGCGCGGTCATCGGCACGCCGGCCTCGAACCGCTGCGGCGGCGGCATGAAGGTGGTCGCCTCCATGTGCACGACCTCGATCATGGAACCGCCGGTGATGAACGGCGGCATCGCCTCCAGCAGCTCCGAACGCCCCCACAGCACGCCGATGCCGGTCGGGCCGAGCATCTTGTGCCCGGAGAACGCCAGGAAGTCGGCGCCCAGCTCGGCGACGTCCACCGGCTGGTGCGGGACCGACTGCGCGCCGTCCAGCAGGACGAGCGCGCCGACGGCGTGCGCCCGCTCGGCGATCAGCTTGATCGGCGGGACCGTTCCGAGGACGTTCGACTGGTGCGTGAGCGCGACGATCTTCGTGCGCTCGTTGACCAGCTCGTCCAGGTTCTCCAGGTCGAGGCGGCCGTCGTCGGTGATGCCGAACCACCGCAGGGTCGCGCCCGTCCGCTGGCAGAGCTGCTGCCACGGAACGAGGTTGGCGTGGTGCTCCATCTCCGACACCACGATCTCGTCGCCGGGGCCGACCTTGAACCGCTCGGCCTCGGGGCCCGCCGTGGCGGCGTTGCTCATCGCGTACGCCACCAGGTTGATGCCCTCGGTGGCGTTCTTGGTGAACACGATCTCGCCGGGCGTCGCGCCGATGAACCGGGCGATCGACGCGCGGGCGTTCTCGTACGCCTCGGTGGCCTCCTCGGCGAGCAGGTGCGCCCCGCGGTGCGGCGCCGCGTTGTGCCGCTCGTAGAACTCGCGCTCGGCGTCCAGCACCCGCGTCGGCTTCTGCGACGTCGCGCCGGAGTCGAGGTACACCAGCGGGCGCCCGCCGCGGACGGTGCGCTGCAGCAGCGGGAAGTCCTTCTTGAGCTCCTCGGGGAGCAGCGTCCCCTCGGACAGAAGCGTCATAGGGTCGCCTCCGCCTTCACGTACTTCTCGTAGCCCTCGTTCTCGAGCTGGTCGGCCAGCTCCGGGCCGCCCTCGGCGACGACGCGGCCGGCCGCGAACACGTGCACGAAGTCCGGCTTCACGTACCGCAGGATGCGGGTGTAGTGCGTGATCAGCAGGACGCCGGTCTCGCCGCTCGCGGAGAACCGGTTGACGCCCTCGGAGACGACCTTCAGCGCGTCGACGTCCAGGCCGGAGTCGGTCTCGTCCAGGACGGCGACCTTCGGCTTGAGCATCTCCAGCTGGAGGATCTCGTGCCGCTTCTTCTCGCCGCCGGAGAAGCCCTCGTTCAGGCTGCGCTGCGCGAACGCCGGGTCGATGGACAGCTCGTCCATCGCCTGCTTCATCTCCTTGGAGAACTCGCGCAGCTTCGGCGCCTCGCCGCGCACCGCGGTGACCGCCGAGCGCAGGAAGTTCGACACCGACACCCCGGGGACCTCGACCGGGTACTGCATCGCCAGGAACAGCCCGGCGCGGGCGCGCTCGTCGACGGACATGCCGAGCACGTCCTCGCCGTCCAGCGTGACCGTGCCGGAGGTCACCTCGTACTTCGGGTGGCCGGCGACGGCGTAGGCGAGCGTGGACTTACCGGAGCCGTTCGGCCCCATGAGCGCGTGGGTCTCGCCGGCCTTGACGGTCAGGTCGACCCCGCGCAGGATCTCCTTCGTCCCGTCGGACCCGTCGGCGACGGAGACGTGGAGGTCGCGGATCTCAAGCGTGGCCATGGTGGTTGTCGTTCCTCAATCGTCGGAGCCGAGCGAGACGTAGACGTCGCCGTCCTCGACCTTGACCTTGTAGGTGGCGACCGGCTGGGTGGCCGGCGGATTGGTGGGCTTGCCGGTGCTCAGGTCGAAGCAGGACCCGTGCAGCCAGCACTCGATGGTGCCGTTGTAGATCTCGCCCTCGGACAGCGACACCTCGGCGTGCGAGCAGATGTCGTTGACGGCGTAGACCTCGCCGCCGGTGCGCGCCAGCGCGACCGGCGTGTCGCCGATCTCGACGCCGAGGGCCCCGTCCTCGGGGATCTCCTCCAGCGCGCACACCTTGACGAAGCTCATCTGCCCTCCGCCCGCACGTCCAGCTCGGCCTCGATGGCCTCGGCGACCTTCTCGCGCACCTCGGGCACCTCGATCCGCTCGACCAGCTGGCCGAGGAACCCCCGCACCACCATGCGGCGCGCCTCGTCGAAGGTGATGCCGCGCGCCTGCAGGTAGAACAGGTGCTCGTCGTCGAGCCGCCCGGACGCCGAGGCGTGCCCGGCGCCGGCGACCTCGCCGGTGAGGATCTCCAGGTTCGGCACCGAGTCGACCCGCGTCCCGTCGGTCAGGACGAGGTTGCGGTTCAGCTCGTAGGTGTCGGTGCCCTCCGCCTCCGCGCGGATGATCACGTCGCCGATCCAGACGGCGTGCGCGTCCTGGTCCTGCAGCGCGCCGCGGTAGTCGACGCGGCTGCGGCAGTTCGGCACGGCGTGGTCGACCAGCAGCCGGTGCTCCAGGTGCTGGCCGCCGTCGACGAAGTACACCCCGTACAGCTCGGCGTCGCCGCCGGGCCCGTCGTAGGCGACGGACGGGGAGATCCGCACGAGGTCGCCGCCGAGCGAGACGTTGTGCGACACGAACCGGGCGTCGCGGCCCAGCCGCGCGTGCTGGTGCGAGACGTGCACGCTGTCGTCCGCCCAGTCCTGCAGGCTGATCACCGAGAGGCGGGCGCCGTCGCCGACGACGAACTCGACGTTGTCGGCGTAGGTCGCCGAGCCGCGGTGCGCGAGCACCACGGTCGCCTCGGCGAACGGCTCCAGGATCACGGTGGTGTGCCCGTAGGCGGCGGCCGACGCGTCCTCGCCGCGCAGCCGGATCACGGTCGGCGCCGAGGCGACGACCTCCTTCGGCACGGTGACGACGGTGGCGTGCGTGAACGACGTCCACGCCTGCGCGCTGACCCGGTCGGCGGGCACGTACGCCCTGCCGAGCCGGGCGTCGTCGCGGCCGACGGTCTCGACGGTCACCTCGGGCGCCGCCTCGACCTCGGCGATGACCTTGCCGTTGGGCTCGGCCGTGCCGTTGTGCAGGCCGCGCAGCCGGCGCAGCGGGGTGAACCGCCACTCCTCCTCGCGGCCGGTGGGCACGTCGAAGTCGCCCACCTCGTACGAAGCCTTCTCGTGCAGGGTCGAGAGCGGCTTGCCGGTCTCCAGCCCCATCAGCCGACGGCCCCTTCCATCTGCAGCTCGATGAGCCGGTTCAGCTCGAGCGCGTACTCCATCGGCAGCTCGCGCGCGATGGGCTCGACGAACCCGCGCACGATCATCGCCATCGCCTCGTCCTCGGTCATGCCGCGGCTCATGAGGTAGAACAGCTGGTCCTCGGACACCTTGGAGACGGTGGCCTCGTGGCCCATCTCCACGTCGTCCTCGCGGACGTCGACGTACGGGTAGGTGTCGGACCGGCTGATCTGGTCGACCAGCAGCGCGTCGCACTTGACCGTGGACTTGCTGTGCTCGGCGCCCTCCTGGATCTGCACCAGCCCGCGGTAGGAGGTGCGGCCGCCGCCGCGCGCCACCGACTTGGAGATGATGCTGCTGGAGGTGTTCGGCGCGGCGTGCACCATCTTGGCGCCGGCGTCCTGGTGCTGGTCCTCGCCGGCGAACGCGATCGACAGGGTCTCGCCCTTGGCGTGCTCGCCGAGCAGGTAGACCGCCGGGTACTTCATGGTGACCTTGGAGCCGATGTTGCCGTCGACCCACTCCATGGTGGCGCCCTCGTAGGCGACGGCGCGCTTGGTCACCAGGTTGTAGACGTTGTTCGACCAGTTCTGGATGGTCGTGTAGCGGACGCGGGCGTCCTTCTTCACGACGATCTCGACGACGGCGGAGTGCAGCGAGTCCGACTTGTAGATCGGCGCGGTGCAGCCCTCGACGTAGTGGACGTAGGAGCCCTCGTCGGCGATGATCAGCGTCCGCTCGAACTGGCCCATGTTCTCGGTGTTGATCCGGAAGTAGGCCTGGAGCGGGATCTCGACGTGGACGCCCGGCGGCACGTAGATGAACGAGCCGCCCGACCACACGGCGGTGTTGAGCGCGGCGAACTTGTTGTCGCCGACCGGGATCACGGAGCCGAAGTACTCCTGGAAGATCTCCGGGTGCTCGCGCAGGCCGGTGTCGGTGTCGACGAAGATGACGCCCTTCTCCTCAAGGTCCTCGCGGATCTTGTGGTAGACGACCTCCGACTCGTACTGGGCGGCGACGCCGGCGATGAGGCGCTGCTTCTCCGCCTCGGGGATGCCGAGCTTGTCGTAGGTGTTCTTGATGTCCTCGGGGAGCTCTTCCCAGGACGCCGCCTGCTTCTCGGTCGAGCGGACGAAGTACTTGATGTTCTCGAAGTCGATCGCCGACAGGTCCGAGCCCCAGGTGGGCATCGGCTTCTTGTCGAAGAGCCGGAGTCCCTTGAGGCGCAGGTCGAGCATCCAGTCCGGCTCGCCCTTCTTGGCCGAGATGTCGCGGACGACGTCCTCGTTCAGGCCGCGCCGCGCGGAGGCGCCGGCCTCGTCGGAGTCGGCCCAGCCGAACTTGTACCTGTCGAGCCCCTCCAGCTCGGGGTGGGCTGTAGTCATAGGGACGTCCTCCCGGACTCCTCGTCACTGGTGTGTGTCTTTTCGGGGGACCTCTCCCCCGCGTCCCCGCCAGGGGTGACGCTCGCTCCGGGATCCTCCGCCTGCCCCGTCCCGCACAGGGAGCGGGGGCTGACGTGGGTGGTGCAGATCCCGTCGCCGTGGGCGATGGTGGCCAGCCGCTGGACGGGGGTGCCCAGCAGCCGGCTGAACGCCTCGGTCTCGGCCTCGCACAGCTGCGGGAACTCGGCCGCGACGTGCGCGACCGGGCAGTGGTGCTGGCACAGCTGCTCGCCGCCGCCCGGCTGGGGCGCCTTGCCGGCGGCGGCCGCGTAGCCGTCGCCGGAGAGCGCCTCGGCGAGCGTGCGGACCCGCTGCTGCGGCGGCGCGTCCTGCACGACGGGCCGGTAGCGCCGCTCCAGGTCGGCGATCTGCCGGCGGGCGAACTCGGCGACCGCGTGGTCCCCGGCCGTCTCGGCCAGGAACCGCAGGGCGCTGCTCGCCAGGTCGTCGTAGGCGTGCACGAACGCGCTGCGCCCGGCGTCGGTGATCGCGAACCACTTGGCGGGACGGCCGCGGCCGCGGCGGGTCTGCGGCGTCCGTGCCTTGCGGATCTCGATCATGCCCTCGGCCAGCAGCGCGTCCAGGTGCCGGCGGACCGCGGCGGGGGTGAGCCCCATGCGCTCGCCTAGCGTGGACGCCGTGACCGGCCCGTGCTCGAGGATCAGCCGGGCCACCCGGGCGCGGGTGTCGCGCTCGGTGTGGGAGGCGGCCGACGGCACGCCGGAAGGGCGCACGGGTGCGCTCTCCGGGGTCGCCTGATCCTCGCTCACGTTTTTCACAACATCAGTGTGCCGTAATTGCTTCCCCCGAAACACCGGAACGGGAATGTCCTCGCTCACGCAGGTTAGCCTTACCTAACCTTGACCTTCTCGTCAGGCGAAAGCGCCCGCGGCCCCGCGCGGGAGGACGAGCACCGGGCACGGCGCGGCCCGGACGATCTTGCCGGAGCCCTCGCCCAGGAAGACCTTGCGCAGCGGCCCGTCGTGGCTGGACGGGCAGGCCAGCAGCTCACCCGGCAGCATATCCACCGCGGCCAGCGCGTTGGCGGTCCCCGTTCCGGCGACCGCCTCGGTCCCCACCAGGGTCCCCTCGCCCGCGATCCCGGTGAGCCGTGCGGCGGCGTCCGCGAGGTCCCGCTCGGCCCGGTCCAGCTGCCGTGCCATGACGTCGTCGGCGTTGCGGAACCGGGCCGCCAGCCCCGGCGGCCGCAGGACGAGGGTGACCAGCCGCACCGGCAGCGCCAGCGTCCGGGCGGTCCGGGCGGCCGCCTCCACCGGGCCGTCCGCCTCCGGCGCCCGCCAGTACGCCACCGTCAGCCGCTCGAACTGGTCGGGTGCGTGGACCGCGTACCCGCGCGGCGCCAGCAGCACCGGCACCGGCGAGCCGTGCAGCAGCTGGTCCGCGGTGCTGCCGATGGCGACGCGCCCGCGCCGGCCGCGCGGCGCGGAGCCGATCACGATCAGGTCCGCGCCGGTCTCGGCGGCCACCTCGATCAGCCCGCGCCCGCTGCCCCGGTGCGCGTGCATCCGCAGGTCGATGCGCCGGCCCGGCACGCCCAGTTCCGCCAGCCGCCCGGCCGCCCGCTCCAGCGCGTCGGCCGCCTGTTCCCGCAGGTAGCCGACCCACTCGGCGTCGACCGAGCCCGGCCCGCGCGCCGGCCAGGCCGGGGGATGCACGTTCGCCACGGTCAGCCGGACGTCCGCCACCCTGCGCGGCGCCGCCACGCCCCGCAGGACCAGCGCGGCGAGCGCCAGCGCGTCGCCGCCCCGCTCGTCCGGCGAGTACCCGGCGAGGATCCGCAGCGCGAGCCCGTCCGGCGCGTCCGGCCCGTTCACCCCGCTCATCGCGGCTCCTTCCCGGGGATGCCGGACGCCTCGATCGCCAGGCGCGAATGGCGGCGCCCGTACAGGAAGTAGGCGACCAGCCCGGCGAGGGTCCACAGGGCGAACACGATCCAGGTCACGCTGCCGAGACCGACCATCAGGTACACGCAGAGCGCAACGCCGATCAGCGGCGTCGCCGGGTAGAACGGCGTGCGGAAGCCGCGCGGCAGGTCCGGACGCGTCCGGCGCAGCACGATGACGCCCACGCTGACCAGGGCGAACGCGAACAGCGTGCCGATGCTGGTGGCGTCGACCAGCCGGCCCAGCGGGATCACGGCGGCGAGGACCCCGATGAACGCCGCGACGATCACGGTGTTGGCCACCGGCACCGCCCGCCCCGGGCTGACCCGCTGGAACACGTGCGGGACCAGCCCGTCCCGCGACATCGCGAACAGGATGCGGGTCTGCCCGTACATGACGGTGAGGACGACGCTGGCGATCGCGACCACCGCGCCGAGGGACAGGATCATCGACGGCCACGCCCGGCCGGTCGCCTCGTCCAGCACCAGGGCCAGCGACGCCTCCGACCCGCTGAGCGAGAACCGGGTCCAGTGCAGGGCGCCGACCGCGGCCAGCCCGACCAGCACGTACACCGCCGTCACGATCGCCAGCGACAGCACGATCGCGAGGGGCAGGTCGCGGCGCGGGTTGCGCGCCTCCTCGCCGGCGGTGGACGCGGCGTCGAACCCGATGTAGGAGAAGAACACCTTCGACCCGGCGGCGCTGATGCCCGCCCACCCCAGCGGCGCGAACGGGGTCAGGTTGCCCGCGTGGAACGCGGTGAAGGCGACCGCGCAGAAGAACAGCAGCACGGCGATCTTCAGGAACACCATGACCGTGTTGGCGCGGGCGCTCTCGGACGTGCCGCGCAGCAGCAGCAGAGCGGCGATCAGCACCACGACCACGGCCGGGACGTTGACCAGCCCGCCGTCCCCCGGCGGGTTGCTGATCGCGGCCGGCATCGTGCCGCCGACCGCCTTGTCGAAGAACTCGTTCAGGTAGGAGCCCCAGCCGACCGCGACGGCCGACACCGAGACCGCGTACTCCAGCAGCAGGCACCACCCGCACACCCACGCCACCAGCTCGCCGAGCGTCGCGTAGGCGTAGGAGTAGGACGAGCCGGACACCGGGATCGTCCCGGCGAGCTCGGCGTAGGACAGCGCGGAGAACAGCGCCGTCACCGCGGCGAGCACGAACGACAGCACCACCGCCGGGCCCGCCTTCGGCACCGCCTCCCCCAGCACCACGAAGATGCCGGTGCCGAGGGTCGCGCCCACGCTGAACAGGGTCAGCTGCAGCAGGCTCATCGAGCGCCGCAGCTCGCCGCCCTCGCCATGCCCGCCCTCGGCGACGATCCGGTCGACCGGCTTGGTCCGCACCAGCGACCGCGCGAACGACCCGCGGCCCGCCCCGGCGGTCACCGGCCGCTCCGGCGCGGCGCGGTGGCGGTCACCGGGGTCGCACTGGCCACGTGCGTCGCAGTGGGCGCCTGCGTCACGATGATCACCCGGGTCACAGGGTGCTCGCCAGCGGCCAGGTCGCGTTCGGGGTCACGATCGTGCCCGCGGTCCCCGCGAGGATGTCGACGCACTCGTCCAGCAGCCCGATCGCGGCCATGTCGCCGGTGCGCTCCACGAACCCGGCGACGGCGGCGACCTTCGGACCCATCGACCCGTCCGGGAACTCCTCGCCGCGCAGCTCGTACGGGGTGGTGTGGTGGATCGCCTCCTGCCGGTCCGTCCCGTAGTGCCGCATGACGTTCGGTACGTCGGTGAGGATCAGCAGCGCGTCCGCGTCCAGCGTCTCGGCCAGCACCGACGCGGTGTGGTCCTTGTCGATCACCGCCTCGACGCCCTCCAGCCGGCCGACGTCGTTGCGGAACACCGGGACGCCCCCGCCGCCCGCGCACACCACGACCGTCCCGGCCCGCACCAGCTCCCGGATCAGCCGGGTCTCGATCACCCGCTGCGGCTTCGGCGACGGCACCACGCGGCGCCAGCGCTCCCCGTCCCGGCGGACCGTCCAGCCGTACTCGGCGGCCAGCCGCTCGGCCTCCTCCCGGTCGTACACCTGCCCGACGAACTTGGTCGGGTTCTGGAACGCCGGGTCCACCGCGGACACCAGCGTCTGGTTGACCATCGCCATCACCTGGCGGCCGGGCAGCGCGTTCTGCAGCGCCTGCAGCAGCCAGTACCCGATCATCCCCTGCGTCTCCGCGCCGATGGTGTCCAGCGGGTAGGGCCGGGTCAGCCGGCCGTCGTTCTGGCTCTCCAGCGCCAGCACCCCGACCTGCGGGCCGTTGCCGTGCGTCACGATCAGCTCGTGCTCCTCGGCGAGCGGCGCGAGCGCCCGGACGGCCCGGTCCACGTTGGCCCGCTGGAGCCGGGCGTCCGGCGTCTCCCCGCGCTTGACCAGCGCGTTCCCACCGAGCGCGACGACGACGCGCATCTCCCCCCTCCCCCGCGGCCCCGGCCCGGCGGGCGCTCAGCCGAGCGTCGCGACCAGCACGGCCTTGATCGTGTGCATCCGGTTCTCGGCCTCGTCGAACACGATCGAGGCGTCCGACTCGAACACCTCCTCGGTGACCTCCAGCGCCGCCAGGCCGGTCCGGCGGAAGATCTCCTCGCCGAGCGCGGTCTCCCGGTTGTGGAAGGCGGGGAGGCAGTGCATGAACTTCGCGTCCGGGTTCCCGGTCGCGCGCATCACCTCGGAGTCGACCTGGTACGGCTTGAGCAGCGTGATGCGCTCGTCCCAGACGTCCGCGGGCTCGCCCATCGACACCCACACGTCGGTGAGGACGAAGTCGGCGCCGCGCACGCCCTGCGCCACGTCCTCGGTGATGGTGATCTCCGCGCCCGTCCGCGCCGCGACCGCGTTGGCCGGGTCGACGACCGTGCTCCCGTCCGGCCACAGCGTCCTCGGCGCGACGATCCGGACGTCCATGCCCAGCAGCGCCCCCGCCACCACGTACGAGTGCCCCATGTTGTTGCGCGCGTCGCCCAGGTAGGCGTACGTGACGTCGCGCAGGGGCTTGTCGCTGTGCTCGCGCATGGTGAGCATGTCGGCGAGCATCTGCGTCGGATGCCACTCGTCGGTCAGGCCGTTCCACACCGGGACGCCCGCGTGCTCGGCCAGCTCCTCCACGTAGTGCTGCCGCGAGCCCCGGTACTCGATGCCGTCGAACATGCGGCCCAGAACGCGGGCGGTGTCCTTCATCGACTCCTTGTAGCCGATCTGGGAGCCGGCCGGGTCCAGGTAGGTCGTGTGGGCGCCCTGGTCGTGCGCGGCGACCTCGAACGCGCAGCGCGTCCGGGTCGAGGGCCGCTCGAAGATCAGCGCGATGTTGCGGCCCTCCAGGCGGCGCCGCTCCGTCCCGCTGTAGCGGGCGGCCTTCAGCTCGGCGGCCAGGTCGATGAGGAAGCCGAACTCCTTCGGGGCGAGGTCGAGCTCGCGGGTCAGGCTGCGCCCGCGCAGGTTGTAGGCCATCGGTCCCCGGTCCCCCGTTCGGCGTGCCCGTCGGGCCACCGGCCCCGCCCCCGGTGACAGGCCGAGAGCTTCCCCCCGCCCCGCCGGGCGAAACCAGGGCCGTCCGGGGCTCCCCGGACCCGCCCGGCGCTTTTACCCGGCCTTCACCCGGCACCGGCGGCACCCCGCGCGGAGCCGTCCTGCGGCGGACCTAAACTCATTGCCATGACAACCCCCGGAGACGGCGCCGTCGAGCTGGACGCGCTCGTCAAGCGCTATGGCACGGCGACGGCCGTGGACGGCCTGTCGTTCAGCGCCGCCCGGGGCGCCGTCACCGCGCTCCTCGGCCCGAACGGCGCGGGCAAGACCACCACGATCGAGATCTGCGAGGGGTTCCGCCGCGCCGACGCGGGCACCGTCCGCGTCCTCGGCCTGGACCCGGTCGCCGACGCGCGGGCGCTCAAGCCCCGCGTCGGGGTGATGCCGCAGTCGGGCGGCGTGCCGGGCACCGCGAAGGCCGCCGAGTTCCTGCGGCTGGTCGCCTCGTTCCACGCCACGCCCCTCGACCCGGCGGCGCTGCTGGCGCGGCTCGGCCTCACCGAGCACGCCCGCACCCCGTTCCGCCGCATGTCGGGCGGCCAGCAGCAGCGGCTGTCGCTCGCGGTCGCCGTGGTCGGACGGCCCGAGCTGGTCTTCCTCGACGAGCCGTCCACCGGCCTCGACCCGCAGGCGCGGCACGCCACCTGGGAGCTGATCGAGGAGCTCCGCGCGGCCGGCGTCTCCGTGGTCCTCACCACGCACAACATGGAGGAGGCCGAGCGGCTCGCCGACAAGGTCGTGATCGTCGACCACGGCAAGGTCGTGGCCGAGGGCGGCCCGGCGGAGCTCACCGGCGCCGAGCGGCAGCTGCGCTTCCGCGCCCGGCCCGGCCTCGGACTGGAGGAGCTGCTGTCGGCGCTGCCCGCCGGGAGCGCCGCGAAGGAGTCGCCCGCCGGGCACTACCTGATCGAGGCCGACGTCAGCCCGGAACTGCTCGCCACCGTCACCGCCTGGTGCGCCTCGCACGGGGTGATGACCGAGGACCTGCGGATCGAGCGCCGCACGCTGGAGGACGTCTTCCTCGAACTGACCGGACGGGAGCTGCGCTCATGACCACGACACCGGCGGCGACGCCCGCCGCGGCGCCGGCCGCGCTGGACCTGTCGCCCGCGCCGGGCGCGGTCCCGCTGCCGCGGATGATCCTGTCGCAGGCCGCCTACGAGTTCCGCGCCGTGGTGCGCAACGGCGAGCAGCTCCTGCTCACCCTGATCATCCCCGTGGTGCTGCTGACGCTGTTCGGCGCCACCTCGCTGCTGGACCTCGGTTCCGGCCGCCGGGTCGACTTCCTCGCCCCCGGCGTCCTCGCGCTCGCGGTGATGTCCACCGCGTTCACCGGGCAGGCGATCGGCACCGGGTTCGAGCGCCGCTACGGCGTGCTCAAGCGGCTCGGCGCCACGCCGCTGCCGCGCGGCGGGCTGATCGCCGCCAAGACGCTGTCGGTGGTCGCCGTCGAGATCCTGCAGGCGGTCGTGGTGTGCGCGGTCGCGCTGGCGCTCGGCTGGCACCCGCACGGCGACCCCGTCTCGGTGGTCGTCCTGCTGCTGCTCGGGACGGCCGCATTCAGCGGGTTCGGGCTGCTGATGGCCGGGACGCTGCGCGCCGAGGCCACCCTCGCCGCCGCGAACCTGGTCTACATCCTGCTGCTGGCCGTCGGCGGCGTGGTGTTCCCCCTTGACAAGTTCCCCGGCGCCGTCCGGGACGTGCTGGAGCTGCTGCCGATCTCGGCGCTCGCCGACGGGCTGCGGCAGGTGCTGCAGCACGGCGCGGCGTTCCCCGGCAAGCCGCTGCTGGTCCTCGCGGTGTGGGCGGCCGCCGGGCTCGCCCTCGCCGCCCGCTTCTTCCGCTGGGAGTGATCGTTGGCACTCGCTGAGGCCCCCGGGTCCTACGGCGCGGCGGGCCGGGCGGCCCGGCGTGCCCGCACGCTGTCGCTCGGCTCGGTGCCGCCGCCCGCGATGATCCTGCTCGGCATCGTGTCCGTGCAGGTCGGCGCGGGTCTGGCCAAGCACCTGTTCGAGCGGCTGCCGCCGACGTCGGTGGTGTCGATCCGGCTGCTGGCGTCGGCGCTCGTGCTGGGCTTCCTCGCCCGCCGGGGGCTGCGGACGATCCTGCGCGACCACTCCTGGACGAGCCTGGCGTTCGCCGCGGGCTACGGGCTCGTACTGGCGATCATGAACTTCGCGTTCTACCAGTCGCTGTCGCGGATCCCGCTCGGGGTGGCGGTGACCATCGAGTTCCTCGGGCCGCTGTCGGTCGCGATCGTCGGCTCGCGCCGCCCGCGGGACCTGCTGTGGGTCGTGCTGGCGGGCGCGGGCGTGCTGATGCTCGCCCGGGGCGGCGGGCACGTGAACCTCGCCGGGATCGCGTTCGCGCTGGTCGCCGCGGTCGGCTGGGCGTGCTACATCCTGCTGACCGCCGCCACCGGCCGGCGGATCCCGGGCACGACCGGCCTCGCCCTCGCCAGCATCATCGGCACGCTGGTCATGCTGCCGGGCGGGATCGCGGCGGGCGGCGGCGCCGTGTTCGACCCGTGGCTGCTGCTGATCGGGCTCGGCGTCGGGCTGCTGTCGTCGGTGATCCCCTACTCGCTGGAGCTGGAGGCGCTGCGGCGGGTGCCCGCCCGGGTGTTCGGCATCCTGATGAGCCTGGAGCCCGCCGTCGCCGCGCTGGTGGGCGTGGTCGTGCTCGGCGAGGTGCTCAGCGGACGGCAGTGGGTCGCGATCGCCTGCGTCATCGTGGCCTGCGCGGGCGCCACGCGGAGCCGGAAGGAGCCGCCGGAGGCCCCCGAGGTCTGAGGGCGCCTCCCCGCCGACGGCCGTCCCGGGCGAATCGGCCCCGCCGCGACGGGGCATGGGGTGGGCGAGCGTGGCAGGATCGGTGGAAGGATCACTGCAGGAGCACCAGCACCACCCGAGCAGCACACCCAGCAGAGAGGAGCCGCCGTGACCGGCCGGACCGATGACCAGGGACTGCCGCCGGAGTTCTTCGAGGCGGGACCGGCGTCGTTCGTCGACTTCCTGCGCCACCACTCGCCCGACCTGCTGCCCGTCAACCGGGTGCCGGACGCCGGGACCGTCCCCGAGCTGCCGCACGGCACCACCGTGCTCGCGCTGACGATCCCGGGCGGCGTCATGATGGCCGGGGACCGCCGCGCCACGCAGGGCAACCGGATCGCCTACCGCGAGCTGGACAAGGTCCAGCGGGCCGACGAGTACTCCGCGGTGGCGTTCGCCGGGACGGTCGGGCTCGCGCTGGAGATGGTCCGGCTGTTCCAGGTGGAGCTGGAGCACTACGAGAAGATGGAGACGGTCCCGCTGTCGCTGCCCGGCAAGGCCCGCCGGCTCGGCGCCGTCATCCAGGCCAACCTCGCCCAGGCCATGCAGGGGCTCGCGGTCGTCCCGCTGTTCGCCGGGTACGACCCCGACACCGACGACGCCCGGATCTACACCTACGACATCACCGGCGCCCCGCAGCTCGCCCGCGACTACCACGCCGACGGCTCCGGCTCCCCCTACGCGCTGGGCGCGCTGAAGAAGCTGTACCGGCCCGACCTGTCGGTGGAGGACGCCGCGACGGTGTGCGTCCAGGCCCTGTACGACGCGGCCGACGACGACACGGCCACCGGCGGGCCCGACCTGTCCCGGCGCATCTACCCGACGATCGCGGCCGTCACCGCGGACGGCTACCGGCAGTTGCCCGAGGAGCAGGTCTCCGCGATCGCCGCGGAGGTGCTGGAGGGCCGGATGCGCGAACCGAACGGCCCGGTCGCGCCGCTGCGCTGATCCGCCGCCGGGACGGCGGGGCGACACGGAGCGTCGCGACGGCGACTGCGCTCTGTGACCCCGCCGGCTCCGGGAACGTCGTACCCGGCTCATAGACTCGGCCCTATGGCACGCGCGAACGACGAGGCCGCAGCCCTCATCCAGGAACTGGCCGACCTCCTCTCCATCACCGGCGGCGACGCCTTCAAGATCCGGGCGTACGAGAAGGCCGCGCGGGCGATCGCGGGCCACCCCGACGACATCTCCGAGCTCGACCTGGCCGGGCTGCGCAAGATCCCGACGGTCGGCGAGGCGATCGCCAAGAAGGTCCTCGACTACACCACCACCGGCACGATCCGGCAGGTCGAGGAGCTGCGCACGCAGATCCCCGCGGGCGTCCGCGCGCTCACCGCGATCCCGACGCTCGGCCCGAAGAAGGCCCTGGCCGTCTACGAGGAGCTCGGCATCTCGTCGGTGGACGAGCTGGCCGAGGCCATCAAGGAGGGCCGGCTGCGCGGGCTGAAGGGCTTCGGCGCCAAGACCGAGGACAACATCCTGCGCGGCATCGAGCTGATGCGCAGCTCCGGCGAGCGCGTCCTGCTGGACGCCGCCGCGGGCGTCGCCGACGAGGTCGTCGCGGCGCTGTCGGCGCTCCCCCAGGTCGAGCGGTGCGCGCACGCGGGCTCGCTGCGCCGGATGCGCGAGACGATCGGCGACGTCGACGTGCTCGCCGCGTCCACCGACCCGCACCCGATCATGGAGGCGTTCACCGCGCTGCCGCTCGTCGCCGAGGTGATCGTCGGCGGCGACAAGAAGACCTCGATCCGCACCGACCGGGGCCTGCAGGTCGACCTGCGCGTCGTACCGCCGGAGGCGTGGGGCGCGGCGCTCCAGTACTTCACCGGCTCGCAGGCGCACAACATCCGCACCCGCGAGATCGCGGTGAAGGCGGGGCTGAAGCTGTCGGAGTACGGGCTGTTCGACGCCGACTCCGGCGACCTGATCGTGTCCCGGACCGAGGACGAGGTCTACGAGCGGCTCGGCCTGCCGTGGATCCATCCGGCGCTGCGCGAGGACACCGGGGAGATCGAGGCGGCGCTGAAGGACGAGCTGCCCCGCCTGGTCACCGTCGAGGACCTGCGGGGCGACCTGCACAGCCACACCGACCTCACCGACGGCATCGCCTCCCTGGAGGACATGGTCGCCGCCGCCGCGGACCGGGGGCTGGAGTACTACGCGATCACCGACCACGCGCCGAACCTGTTCATGCAGCGGATGACCGACGAGAAGATGCTCGCCCAGCGCGAGCGGGTCCGCGAGCTCCAGAAGCGGTACCCCGGCCTGGTCCTGCTGCACGGCACCGAGCTGAACATCGACCCGGACGGCGGCGTCGACTGGGACGCCGGCTTCCTCGCGGGCTTCGACATCTGCGTGGCGTCCGTCCACTCGCACTTCACCCAGGACGAGGCGGAGATGACGCGGCGGCTCGTCCGCGCCTGCGAGAACCCGCACGTGCACGTGATCGGCCATCCGACGGCGCGCAGCATCGGCCGCCGCCCGCCGGTGGACGCCGACTGGGACGAGGTGTTCCGGGCCGCCGCCCGCACGGGCACGGCGATGGAGATCGACTCGTTCCCCGACCGGCTCGACCTGCCCGCCGACCTGATCCGCCGCGCGAAGCGGTTCGGGGTGCGGTTCTCCGTCGACACAGACGCGCACTCGCTCGGGCACCACCGCAACATCCGCTACGGGATCGGCACCGCCCAGCGGGGATGGCTCACGCCCGACGACGTCATCAACACCTGGCCGCTGGAGCGCCTGCGCGCCTTCCTCCGCAAGGACGAGGGCGCGCGGTGAGCGGCTGGGCTCAGGCGGGCTGAGGGGCCTCGGTGGGACGGGCGGGCACCGCGCGCGGCCGCGCCTCCGGCATCGGGCCGCGGTCGCGGAGCGCGAAGAACAGCCGGAACGCCGCGATCCACATCAGCACCGCGCCGAGCATGTGCAGCAGCACCAGCCCGGCGGGGACGCCCAGGAAGTACTGGGTGTAGCCGACGGCGCCCTGCGCGACGATCAGCGCGATCAGCTCCCACGCGCGGCGCTTGGCGGCCGCGGGGCCGCCGGTGCGGTACAGCGCGATGGTGACGGCGATCGTGAACGCGATGGTGACCCACGCCAGCTCGCCGTGGATGCGTGCCACGTCCTGGATGTTGAAGCCGTAGCGGCGGGACGAGGCGTCCCCGGCGTGCGGGCCGGTGCCGGTGACCACGGTGCCCGCGACGAGCACGGCCGCGGAGGCGGCCAGCAGCAGCGCGCCGAGGCGGCGCGTCCAGGGCCCGGCGAGGGGCCGGGCGGGGGCGTCGCCCTCGCCGGCGCGCACCCACAGCGCCACGCAGAACACCAGCAGCGCCGGCGAGACGAGGAAGTGCGCCGACACCGCGGCCGGGTTCAGGTCGGTGAGCACGACGATGCCGCCGATGACGGCCTGCGCGACGACGCTCATCGGCTGGGCGAGCGACCACCAGACCAGGTCGCGGCGGCGCGGGACGAGGCGCAGCGCGGCGACGAACACCAGCACGCCGATCGCCAGCACGACGAAGGTGATCAGCCGGTTGCCGAACTCGACCGCCATGTTGAACGCGTGGTGGTCGGCATTGCGGGTGGGGACGAGGCTGTCGCCCGAGCAGCGCGGCCACTCCGGGCAGCCGAGCCCCGACTCGGTGAGCCGGACCAGGCCGCCGCTGACCACGATCACCACGTTGCCGACGACGCCGAGCAGCGCCAGCAGCCGCACCGACCCGGGGGTGGGGTGCCACACGGCGTCCCGGGCACGGATCAGCGGGTTCGTCGACGACATTCGCTCAGCCACGCGTCAATCGTATGGCCGCCCTCCCGTGCCCCCGACGCACCCCCCGGTTACCGCGTGTACGGGCCGGGCGGGGGCGGCGGCAGGAACCCGGACGGGCCCTGCGGCGCCCACGGCGGCGCTCCCGCGACGGAACCGCCGCCGCGCGGCGGGGTCCGCAGGAACGCCTGCCTCGCCAGCGACATCAGCTCCAGGAGGGAGTCGCGGCGGGCCGCGAACCAGTGCGGCTCGGCGTTGCCGCGGTCGGCGCGCTTGTGCAGGAGCGCGAGCTCGGTGGCGGCGAGCTGGTAGTCGACCATCGCGCGGGCGGCGGGCGGGCCGCCGACGGACCTGGCCCAGCGGCGCGCGGCCCGCCGCGACGGGATGGACCGCAGCATCCGCACGTCCTGCGGGGTCACCAGGCCGGTGCCGGCGTACATCGGCAGGTACGCCTCGATCCGCCGGACGGTGTGCCGCCGCTCGACGGCGACGATGACGATCAGCGTGACCAGGACGCAGAAGTCGAGGAGGTACACGATGCCGAGGCCGCCGAGCCCGAAGGTCGTGGCGCCGTTCCACAGGCCGTGCAGGATCATCGCGCCGAGCAGCCCGAGGACGGGGGCGGCGATCTGGCCGCGCCGGTGGGTGGCGGCGTAGGCGACGCCGAGGCCGGTCATCGAGGTGAACAGCGGGTGGCTGAGCGGCGCGATCAGGCCGCGCAGGATGAACACCGTCTGCAGCTGCTGGGCGCCGCCGTCCTCGAACGCCCGCATGTAGTAGGTGATGTTCTCCATCATCGCGAAGCCGAGGCCGACCATGGCGGCGTAGATGATGCCGTCGGCGAAGCCGTCGATCTCGTTGCGGCGGAACCACAGCATGCCGAACAGCACGGCGCCCTTCAGCGACTCCTCGATGACGGGGGCGCCGAAGGTGGCGCTGACGAAGTGCCCCTTGGTCTCGCCGAAGATCGGGACGGTGACGTACAGCAGGCCGAGGGTGTTCAGCACCAGCGCGCCGAGGACGGCGACGCCCGCGCCCCACATGAACGCGAAGATCAGGGCGCGCGGCGGTTCGGGTTCCAGCCGGTCGAGGGTGAGGGCGAGCGCCACCAGCGCCGGGATCGGCAGGATCGCCAGCACGACCCCGACCCAGAACCCGGCGCCGCCGGACAGGACGTCGGCGGCGAGCGCGAGCACCACGCACAGCGACGAGACGGTCAGCCCGACGATGAGGCCGACCGGGGGCCGGCCGGGGATCCGGCCTTCGAGCACGGCCTTGGGGTCCACACGCGCCATGACGTGAGCGTAACGGGTCGGCGCAGGTCCTCGCGGGGCGCGGCGTCGCGGGCCGGTCCCGCGAGGGGCCGTGCGGGCGTCAGTGCAGCAGCGGGTCCACCGCGACGGCGGTGAACAGCAGCGCCAGGTACACGTTCGACAGGTGGAAGAACCGCATCGGCCGCAGGTGCACGCCGGTCACGCCGGCGCGGACGGCCTTGAGCAGCCGGTGCCCCTCGGCGAGGAAGACCAGGCCGAGGACGACCGCGACGGCCCCGTACACCGGGCCCATCCCGGCGACGGGCCACAGCGCCAGCGAGCACGCGACGGTGGCGTAGGTGTAGACGAGGCTCTCGGTGATGACGCGGCGCTCGGTCGCGACGACGGGCAGCATCGGCACCTTGGCGACCGCGTAGTCCTCGCGGTAGCGCATCGCCAGCGTCCAGGTGTGCGGCGGCGTCCACAGGAACACGACGCCGAACAGCACGAACGGCGTCCAGTCCAGGCCGTTGGTGATCGCCGTCCAGCCGATCAGGACCGGCATGCAGCCGGCGATGCCGCCCCACACGACGTTCTGCGACGTCCGCCGCTTGAGCAGCAGCGAGTACACGAAGACGTAGAACAGGATCGCGAACAGCGACCCGGCGGCCGACAGCGGGTTGACGGTGACGAAGAACCCGGCCGTGGACACCAGGGCGAGGGTGATCCCGAACACCAGCGCGCGGGCCGGGGTGACCTGCGCGCGGGCCAGCGGGCGGCGCCGGGTGCGGCGCATCTTGACGTCGATGTCGCGGTCGATGTAGCAGTTGATCGCGTTCGCGGCCCCGGCCGACATGGCCCCGAAGGAGAAGGTCAGCAGTACCGTCGACAGCGGCGGCACGCCGCGCTGGGCGAGGAACATCACCGGGATCGTGGTGATCAAGAGCAGCTCGATCACGCGCGGCTTGGTGAGCGCCACGTAGGCGCGCACGCTGGCGCCGATCGACCGGCGGGCGGTCTCGGCCACCGGCTCCGGCGCGGCGGGCGCCCCCGGCGCACGCCCGTCGAGCGGCACCGGCTCGTCGAGCTCGACCCCGCGCTTGTTACTGAGCACCGTCACAATCGGGTCCACGTCCAACTAGGCATGAAGAAATCGCGTACCACCTCGGCGGCGCCCCCGCTTCCGGGCCGGCCTCGGTCGAGTGCAACTTCGGCTTGGTGATCCTGCTTGGTCCTGCACGGCGGCCGTCGTCGTCGGCCGCGCCATCACTGTAGTCCGACCCCTGCCGGGGGCGTGCACCGGGGCACCGGACGCGCCGGTCCCCCTGGCGAAGCGCGTTCCGCAGGCCGTTCTGGAGGGCGTTCCCGAGGCCGCCGAAAGCCCATCCGGGAGGCCGTCCCCCGGCGCGGGGGGCGGAAACCCGTTCCCCCCTCGGTATCACCCGTGCGGGGGGTTAGTCCCGGAACCGATCGGGCAAGGGTGCAGGGAGCGGCGCGGACCTGGCGCGGGCGGCGGCGCCGTTTCGTCGTGTTCTCGCTCTCGCCTGCGGCGGCCCGCCCGCGCGATAGGCTCGCCAAGGGCGCGGCATGATCTTCGCGAGGCCACGGCAGGTGGCCGCAAGGGGGCCCCAGGGAAGACGGACGGCGCCGCCGGACGTTGCGGCAACAGGGGGCCGCGGCACGGGTGCCGGTCATGCCGCGCGGCGGCACATCGCTAATGAACTCTGTACGACAGCGGTTCGAGAGGAGCCTGGCGTTCCGTGAGCAGGGACAGCAGCACGTTTGAATGGTCCGACCTGGACAAGCGGGCGGTGGACGTCATCCGCGCCCTCGCCATGGACGCGGTCGAGGAGGCGGGCTCCGGCCACCCCGGGACGGCGATGAGCCTCGCGCCCGCCGCCTACCTTCTGTTCCAGCGGTTCCTTCGGCACGACCCGACGGACCCCGAGTGGGCCGGCCGGGACAGGTTCGTCCTGTCCTGCGGGCACTCCAGCCTGACCCTTTACATTCAGCTCTACCTTTCGGGCTACCCGCTGACGCTGGCGGACCTCAAGTCGCTGCGCAAGTGGGGCAGCCTCACCCCCGGCCATCCCGAGCACGGGCACACCGCGGGCGTCGAGACGACCACGGGCCCGCTGGGGCAGGGCATCGCGAACGCGGTCGGGATGGCGATGGCGGCCCGCCGCGAGCGCGGCCTGTTCGACCCGGACGCCCCGGCGGGCGAGTCCCCCTTCGACCACACCATCTGGGCGTTCGCGTCCGACGGCGACATCGAGGAGGGCATCAGCCACGAGGCGAGCGCCCTGGCGGCCCACCAGCGGCTCGGCAACCTCGTCCTGCTGTACGACGACAACCACATCTCGATCGAGGACGACACCGCGATCGCGCTGTCGGAGGACGTGCGGGCCCGCTACGAGGCGTACGGCTGGGACGTCCACCACGTCGACTGGACCGTGAACGGCGACTACGAGGAGAACGTGGCCGCGCTGGCGGCGGCGTTCGAGGCGGCCAAGGCGGAGACCGCCCGGCCGTCGTTCATCGCGCTGCGCACGATCATCGGCTGGCCGGCGCCGAACAAGAAGAACACCGGCAAGATCCACGGCTCCGCGATGGGCGCCGAGGAGATCGCCGCGACCAAGCGGATCCTCGGCCTGGACCCGGCCGAGTCGTTCATCGTCCCGGACGACGTGCTGGCGCACGCCCGCGAGGTCTCGGACCGGGGCCGCGCGCTGCACGCCGAGTGGGAGAAGGCGTTCCAGGCGTGGCGGTCGGCGAACCCCGAGCGCGCCGCCGAGTACGACCGGATCAGCGCCCGGCACCTGCCCGCGGGCTGGGAGGAGAAGCTGCCGGAGTTCCCGGCGGGCAAGGACGTCGCGACGCGCGCCGCGTCCGGCGACGTGCTGACCGCGCTGGCGCCGGTGCTGCCGGAGCTGTGGGGCGGGTCGGCCGACCTCGCGGAGAGCAACAACACCACGATGAAGGGCGAGCCGTCCTTCATCCCCGAGGAGTTCCAGACCAAGGAGTTCCCGGGCGACCGGTACGGCCGCACGCTGCACTTCGGCGTCCGCGAGCACGCGATGGGCGCGATCTGCAACGGGATCGCGCTGCACGGCGGCACCCGGCCCTACGCGGGCACGTTCCTGATCTTCAGCGACTACATGCGGCCGGCGGTCCGGCTCGCGGCGCTGATGAAGCTGCCGGTCACCTACGTGTGGACGCACGACTCCATCGGCCTCGGCGAGGACGGCCCGACGCACCAGCCGGTCGAGCACCTGTGGGCGCTGCGGGCGATCCCGGGGCTGGACGTCGTCCGCCCGGCGGACGCCAACGAGACCGCGGTCGCGTGGCGGACCGTCCTGGAGCACACCGACCGCCCGGCGGGCCTCGCGCTGACCCGGCAGAAGCTGCCGACGCTGGAGCGCGACGGCGCGATCGCGTCCGCCGAGGGCGCCGCCAAGGGCGGCTACGTGCTGGCCGACGCCGAGGGCGGGCAGCCCGAGGTGATCCTGATCGCCACGGGCAGCGAGGTGCAGCTGGCGCTGGAGGCGCGGGAGACGCTCCAGTCCCAGGGCACCCCGACCCGCGTGGTGTCGATGCCGTGCGTCGAGTGGTTCGAGGAGCAGCCCGACGCCTACAAGCAGGAGGTCCTGCCGCCCGGGGTGCGGGCGCGCGTGTCGGTGGAGGCCGGCGTGGCGCTCGGCTGGCGGACCTACGTCGGCGACGCCGGCTCGTCGGTGTCGCTGGAGCACTTCGGCGCGTCCGCCGACTACAAGACGCTGTTCGAGCAGTTCGGCATCACCGCCGAGCGGGTCGTCGCGGCGGCGAAGGCGAGCCTGATCAAGGCCGGCGTCAAGGACGCCGGCCGGGGCAGCACCACCGGGAACTAGCGGCCGCCGCGCCCCCGGCGACCGCCCCGGCGGGCCGGGGGCCCGGCGCGGCCGACCCCCCGCGGAACTCGACGACGAGGAGAAAGCGATGAGTGACATCCTGAAGGCGCTCTCGGACGAGGGCGTGTCGATCTGGCTGGACGACATCAGCCGGGAGCGGCTGCGCAGCGGGAACCTGGAGCAGCTGGTCAAGGACAAGCACGTCGTCGGCGTCACCTCCAACCCGACGATCTTCGCCAAGGCGCTGAGCAAGGGCAGCGCCTACGACGACCAGGTGCGCGACCTGGCGGTGCGCGGCGTGGACGTCGAGGAGGCGTCCCGGGCGATCACCACCTACGACATCCGCTGGGGCTGCGACGTGCTGCGCCCGGTCTACGACCGGACCGACGGCCTGGACGGCCGCGTGTCGATCGAGGTGGACCCGCGGCTGGCCCGCGACACCGAGAAGACGGTCGCCGAGGCGCGCGCGCTGTGGTGGATGGTGGACCGGCCCAACCTGTTCATCAAGATCCCGGCGACCGAGGAGGGCCTGCCCGCGATCACCGCGGCGCTGGCCGAGGGCATCAGTGTGAACGTGACGCTGATCTTCTCGCTGGAGCGCTACGGCAAGGTGATCGACGCGTTCTTCGAGGGCCTGGAGAAGGCCCGCGCGAACGGGCACGACCTGCCGACGATCGCGTCGGTGGCGTCGTTCTTCGTGAGCCGGGTCGACACCGAGATCGACAAGCGGCTCGACAAGATCGGGTCGGAGGACGCCAAGAAGCTGCGGTCCAAGGCGGGGCTGGCGAACGCGCGGCTGGCGTACGCGCTGTACGAGGAGAAGTTCGGCACGGACCGCTGGAAGGCGCTGAAGGACGCGGGCGCCCGCCCGCAGCGTCCGCTGTGGGCCTCGACCGGCGTGAAGGACCCGAACCTCGCCGACACGCTGTACGTGGACGAGCTGGTGGCGCCGGGCACCGTGAACACGATGCCGGAGGCGACGCTGGAGGCGGAGGCCGACCACGGCCGGCTGCGCGGCGACACCGTCCGGGGCGCCTATGACGACGCCCGCGCGCACATGGCGGCGCTGAAGGACGTGGGGGTCGACTACGACGACGTCGTGCGGGTCCTGGAGGAGGAGGGCGTCGAGAAGTTCGAGGCGTCCTGGAAGGAGCTGCTCGGCTCCATCGACGGCGAGCTGAAGGACAAGAGCGCGTGACGTCGGTGGTGACCGCCGGGGGGATCTCGGTCACCATCCGCGGCGCCGTCGTCGGCGAGAGCGAGACGGTCCTGGACCGTCTCGCCTCCGACGGCGTGCCGAGTTCGCTGGCGTCCCGCAACGCCAAGCTGTGGGGGCCGGACGCGGCCCCGCTGGCCGCCCGCCGGCTGGGCTGGCTGGGCCTGCCCGGGACCTCGCTGTCCCTGCCGGCCCGGCTCGCCGGGCCGGCGGAGGAGTTCCGCGGCGCGGGCCTGGACCGGATCGTGGTCGCGGGGGCGGGCGGCCCGGCGATCGCCGCCGAGGCGGTCCACCGGACCGCGGCCCGCACCGGGCCGGACGCCGAGCTGGTCGTCCTGGACACGACGGACCCGCACGAGGTGTCCGGGGTCCTGTCGGGCGACCTCGGGCGCACGGTGGTGGTCGTCGTGGGCGACGACGTCGAGGCGCGGTCGCTGCGCCGCGTCTTCGGGCGGGCGTTCTCCGAGGCGGGGCTGAGCCGCGCGGAGCTGGCCCGCCGGTTCGTCCTGGTGGACGAACCCGGGTCGGAGGCGGAGCGCGCCGCCCGCGACGTCGGCCACCATTTCGTGGAGGCCGAGACCGACGTCGACGGCCGCTTCGGCGCGCTCGGCGTGCGCGCCCTGGTGCCCGCCGTGCTCGCGGGCACGGACGTCCCGGCCCTGCTGGACGAGGCGGACCGGCTCGCGGGCGCGCTGCGCCAGCCCTACGACAACCCGGCGCTGGCGCTCGGCGCCGCGCTCGCCTCGTCGGCGCTCGGCGGCCGCGACAAGCTCGTCCTCGCCGACCACGGCTCGGGGCTGCACGGCTTCCCCGCCTGGGCGGAGCAGCTGGTGGCGGGCGCTCTCGGCAAGGACGGCCGGGGGCTGCTGCCGGTCGTCGTGGAGAGCGTGGACTCCCCCGGTTTCGACCTGACCGGCGACGTGCGCCGGGTGATCCTGGGACGCCGCCCGGACGAGCCCGGGCCGGGCCGCGAGGCGGGGGTGAGCGTGGCGGGCCCGCTCGGCGCGCAGTTCCTGCTGTGGGACTACGCGGTGGCGGTGGCCGCCCGGGTGATCGGCGTCGACCCGTTCGCCGAGCCGGACACCGGCGAGTCGCGCGACAGCACGGCGGCGCTGCTGCGCTCGGAGGAGGGCGCGGCCCCGACGGTGGTGCGGCGCCCGCCGGCGCTGGTGTCGGACGCCGTGGAGGTGCACGCGCCGGAGGAGGCGCTGCGCGGCGCGAAGACGCTGGGAGAGGCGCTGGAGACGTTCCTGGAGGACGTCCCGGACGGCGGCTACCTCGCCGTCCTGGCCTACCTGGACCGCTCCGGGGAGGCGGCGGCGGCCGGGCTGCGGCCGCTGCTGGCGGCCCGCGGCGCCGGGCTGCGCAGGAATCCGGTGCCGGTCACGTTCGGCTGGGGGCCGCGGTACCTGCACGCGACGGGCCAGTACCACAAGGGCGGGCCGCGCAACGGCATGTTCTTGCAGGTCACGGGCGCGGTGACGACCGACGTCCCGGTGCCCGGACGGCCCTTCACGCTCGGCGAGCTGCAGCTGGCGCAGGCGTTCGGGGACCAGCGGGTGCTGCGCTCGCTCGGCCTCCCGGCGTTCCGGCTGCACCTGCGCGACCGCGCCGAGGGTCTCGCGCAGCTGATCGAGGCGCTGAGCTGACCGAGGAGTACGGCTGATCCAGGAGCACGGCTGATCGAGGAGCACGGCTACTCTTCCGCGTCCGGTTCGGCAACCGGAGGCAGAAGATCGATGGAGATGGTCGCGGATGCCCTTTCTCTCCTGAAACGATAGGGGGCAGGAGGGAAAGCGTGTCCGGATTCGACGTACTGACGCGCGGCGACGTGCTCGACTCGGCGCTGCAGGCGAGGGACTACCTCGTCGGCTGCGGCGTCCCGGGCGCGCTGGCCGCGAAGGACCCGCGGCTGTGGGGGCGGCGCGCGGTCGACCACAGCAGGCTGGGCTGGCTGGACCTGCCGTTCGCCTCGCGCGGGCTGCTGAAGCAGGTGGACGGGCTGGTCGCCGAGGCGCGCTACTCCGGCCTGGACCACATCGTGCTGATCGGGGTGGGCGCGGAGAGCCTCGCCGCCCAGGCGATCGTGGAGGCGCACGCGCCCGCCCTCGCCGGCGGGGGCGGCGCCCCGGCCGGCCCCGGCGGCGGGCTGACGGTGCTGGACGGCAGCGACACCGCCGCGCTGGCGTTCGCGCTGGAGCGGCTCGACCGGACGCTGGTCGTGCTGGCGAGCAAGGCGGGCGTGTCGCTGGAAGGCGACGCCTACCGGCGGATCTTCGCGGGCGCGTTCCGCGAGCGCGGCCTGTCGGAGCGCGAGATCGCGGGCCGCTTCCTGGTGATCACCGACCACGGCAGCCCGCTGCACGACTTCGCCCGCCAGTGCGGGTACCGGATCGGGCTCACCGACCCGTACCTGCCGGGCCATTACGGCGCGCTGTCGGCGTACGGGCTGGTCCCGGCGGTGCTGGCGGGCGCCGACGCGGGGCGGCTGCTGGAGGAGGCGGCGTCGCTGGTGCCGTCGCTGTCCAAGGACGAGGACAACCCCGGGCTGCTGCTCGGCGCGGTCCTCGGCGGCTGCGCCCAGCAGGGGCCGGGGGGCGTCACCCGCGACAAGGTGGTGCTGCGCGAGCCCGGCGGGTCCGGCGCGCTCAGCGCCTGGATCTCGCAGCTGCTCGCGGTCGGCACCGGCAAGCGGGGCCGCGGGGTGCTCGCGCTGGAGCCGCCCGGCGGCAAGGGCGGCTTCCCCGACCTGCACGGCATCTCGATCAACCCGCGGTCGGCGGCGCAGGAGGAGGCCGACACCTCAGTGTGGGCGCCGCTCGGCGCGCAGTTCGTGCTTTGGGAGTACGCGACGGCCGTGGCCGGGTGGCTGCTCGGCGTGAACCCGTTCGAGGCGGGCAGCGCGGCCGTCCAGGAGGCGGAGGACGACGCGGCGACGCTGCTGCGCTCGGCGGGTGCCGGGCCGCTGCCCACCGGGCGGCCGGTGTACGTCGAGGACGACATCGAGGTGCACGCCGACTTCGCGTGGCCGTCGGGCGCCGACCTCGGGACGGTGCTGGGCGGGCTGATCGCCTCGGTGCCCGCCGACGGCTACCTGTCGGTGCTGACGTACCTGTCGGGCGACTTCTCGGGCCGCTACCTGGCGCCGTCGCTGTCGCGCGCCGCCGGGCGGCCGGTCGTGTACGGGCCGGGCCCGGCGTACCCGCACGCCACCGGCCCGATCCACAAGGACGGGCCGGGCAACGGCGCGTTCCTGGTGATCACGGGCGATCCTGCGCCGGGCGACGCGCTGGCGGCGCATCCGGTGCCGGGACGGCCGTACGGGCTGGCGAAGCTGCAGCTGGCGCGGGCGCTGGGCGAGGTCCGGGCGCTGCGGCAGCGGCGGCTGCCGGTGGTGCGCCTGCACCTGCGCAACCCGGTCGAGGGCGCGGGCCGGCTGATCGAGGCCGTTCGAGCGGTGGCGGGGGCGGGACCCCGGTCGTGAGCTTCACCGCCGTCGTCTCGGGGGAGACGGCCATCACCGCGCGCGGGCCGGTCAGGGAGGCCGCCGAGCGGGTGCTGGGGCGCCTGTGGATCGACCAGGTGCCGGCGCGTCTCGCCTCGGAGGATCCGGCGCTGTGGCCCTCGGCGGCGACGGCGGCGGTGGACGGGCGGCCGCTGTGCTGGCCCGGCCAGCCGGGGCCCGGGCGGGCCGCTTTGGACCGTGCCGGAGAGCTGGTGGCGGACGCCCGCGCGGCCGGGCTGACCGAGGTGGCGCTGCTGGGGCGGGGCGCTCCGGCGCGCGCGGCCGAGCTTCTCGCCCGCGCCAGTGGGCCCGGCGCCGCGAGGCGGCCCGCAGGCGCCGGCGCGCCGCCGCTGACCGTCCTGGACGGCCCGGAGCCCGGCCCGGTGCTGCGCATCGGCGACGATCCCGAACGGCTCGGCCGGACGGCGGTCGTGGTCACCGGCGACGATCCCGGCACCGACGCGCTCCGGCGGGTGTTCCTGGGGATGCTCGCCGACCTCGGCCTGTCCCCCGCCGAGATCGCGCGGCGGGTCGTGACGGTGGCCGCGCCGGGGTCCGGCGCGGCGAAGCTGGCGGCGGAGGCCGGGCATCCGGTGGTCGAGGCGCCCGCGCCGACCGCGTTCGGCGCCCTGTCCCCCTACGCGCTGGTGCCGGCCGCCCTGGCCGGCGCCGACCTGTCGCCCCTGCTGGACGAGGCGGCCCGGGTGCTGCCGGCGCTCACCCGTCCGGAGAACAACCCCGGCCTGGTGCTGGGCGCGATCCTCGGCGGGGCGGCGCGGGCCGGGCGCCGCACGGTCGTGCTGGGCGGCTACTCCGCGGCGCTGCCGGGCCTCGCGGACTGGGCGGCGCTGCTGCTGGACGAGGCGGCCGGCGGCCGGATCGTGCCGGTGGTGCAGGGCGGCGGGCTGCCGGTCGCGCCCGGCGACGACCTGTTCCTGCTGACACTGGACGGCCGGCCGCACCAGGACGACGCGACCGTCTCCGGCCCGGCGGCCGGGCAGCTCGTCGTCTGGGAGTACGCCGCCGCCGTCGCCGCCTACCTGCTGGACCGGGACCCCATGGCGCCGCCCGGCCGGGCCGCGCCGGTGACGCTGGACGACGGGGCGGGCGACCCGGTGCTGTCCGACGGCGATCCGGGCCGGTCCGTCGAGGTGCACACCACCGACCCGGCGCTCGCCGGGGCGCCCGACCTGGGCGCGGTGCTCGCGGCGCTGGCCGCGGCGGTCGGCCCGGACGAGCATCTGGCGCTGGTCGCCTACCTAGACCCGGACGAGGCCGCCGGGCAGGGCGCGCAGGTCCGCCGGCTGGCGGCGCTGCTGGCCGCCCGCTGCCGCCGCCCGGTGACCGTCGGCTGGGGCGCCCGGCGCCCGGCGGGCGGGAATGATCGACCCGATACGGGCGTATACCTCCAGGTGACCGGGAACGCCGACCGCGACGTCCCGGTCCCCGGCCGGCACCACCGGCTCGGCGTGCTCCAGCTCGCGCGGGCGCTCGGCGACGCGCGGGCGGCGCGCTCGGACGGCCGCCCGGTCGTCCGGCTGCACCTGCAGAACCGGTGGGCGGGCCTCGCCCGGCTGCTCGACTCGGCCAGAGGCGGGTAGGACGACGGGGCGCGGCCGCGGCTCTCCGGCGACCCGGGAACGGCGACGGCGCGCCCGGGAGGGGCGAGACTGTCAGTACACGGGGTCGACACACAGGATGCGTGGTCTGATCGGATGCGAGTAGAAGTGAGGGTAGTCAAGGTGCGAGAAGAGGGGGCCGCAACGTGACCGACGCAGCCAATCCGCTCCGGGACCCGCGCGACAAGCGCCTGCCGCGGGTGGCCGGGCCGTGCGTGCTCGTGCTGTTCGGGGTCACCGGGGACCTGTCGCGCAAGAAGCTGCTCCCGGCGATCTACGACCTGGCGAACCGGGGGCTGCTGCCGCCGGGCTTCTCGCTGGTCGGTTTCGCCCGCCGCGACTGGGAGAACGAGGACTTCCGGCAGATCGCCTACGAGTCGGTGAAGGCGCACGCGCGGACCCCGTTCCGCGAGGACGTGTGGACGCACCTGTCGGAGGGCATGCACTTCGTCCCCGGCGAGTTCGGCGACCCGGGCGCGTTCGACGCGCTGTCGATGGCGGTCAAGGAGCTGGACGAGAGCCGCGGCACCGGCGGCAACTATGCGTTCTACCTGTCGATTCCGCCGAAGTTCTTCCCTCAGGTGGTCGAGCAGCTGCAGCGCAGCGGGCTGGCCGACCGCAGGGACGGCGCCTGGCGCCGGGTGGTGATCGAGAAGCCGTTCGGCCGGGACCTGAAGACGGCGCTGGAGCTGAACGACACGGTGCACCGCGTCTTCCCCGAGGAGTCGATCTTCCGGATCGACCACTACCTCGGCAAGGAGACGGTGCAGAACATCCTGGCGTTGCGGTTCGCGAACTCCATGTTCGAGCCGATCTGGAACCGCTCGTACGTCGACCACGTCCAGATCACGATGGCCGAGGACATCGGCATCGGCGGCCGGGCCGGCTACTACGACGGCATCGGCGCGGCCCGCGACGTCATCCAGAACCACCTGCTGCAACTGCTGGCGCTGACGGCGATGGAGGAGCCGACCTCCTTCAGCGCCGAGGCCGTCCGCGCGGAGAAGGCCAAGGTCCTGTCGTCGGTACGGGTACCGGGCGACCTGACGACCTCGACCGCGCGCGGCCAGTACGCGGCGGGCTGGCAGGGCGGCGTGAGCGTCAAGGGGTACCTGGAGGAGGACGGCATCCCGGCCGACTCGCGCACCGAGACCTACGCGGCGGTCAAGCTGGACATCGACAACCGCCGCTGGGCGGGCGTCCCGTTCTACCTGCGCACCGGCAAGCGGCTCAGCCGCCGGGTGACGGAGGTGGCGATGGTGTTCCAGCAGGCGCCGCACCTGCCGTTCTCGCACACCGACACCGAGGAGCTCGGGCAGAACGCTCTGGTGATGCGGGTGCAGCCGGACGAGGGCATCACGGTCCGGTTCGGCTCGAAGGTGCCCGGCACCTCGATGGAGATCCGCGACGTGAACATGGACTTCGCCTACGGCGAGTCGTTCACGGAGGCGTCCCCCGAGGCCTACGAGCGGCTGCTGCTGGACGTGCTGATCGGCGACCCGCCGCTGTTCCCGCGGCAGGAGGAGGTCGAGCTGTCCTGGCGGATCCTCGACCCGATCGAGGAGTACTGGGCGAGCCGCGCCGGCCTCGACCAGTACCCGTCGGGCGGCTACGGGCCCGACAGCGCCGACGAGCTGATGGCGCGCGACGGCCGCGCCTGGAGGAGGCTCTGATGAACATCGACCTCACCGGCACCACGACGCGCCAGATCCAGGACGCGCTGACCCAGTCGCGGCACCTGATGGGCGGCCCGGCGGTCGGCATGGTGCTGACGCTGATCATCGTGACGGACGAGTCGGCGCAGTACGACGCGGTCCGCGCGGCGACGGAGGCGGCCCGCGAGCATCCCTGCCGGGTGCTGACGGTGATCTCCCGCGACCCGCGCGGGAACTCCTCGCGGCTGGACGCCGAGATCCGGATGGGCGAGACCGGCCCGGGCGAGACGGTGCTGCTGCGGATGTACGGGCCGCTCGCCGAGCACGCCGACTCGGTGGTGGTGCCGCTGCTGATGCCCGACACGCCGGTGGTGATCTGGTGGCCGGGCGGCAAGGTGCCGAAGTCGCCGTCCAAGAGCGGGCTCGGCAAGCTCGCGACGCGGCGGATCACCGACGCCTACGCGGCCCGCGACCGGCTCGGCACCCTCGCACAGCTGGCCGGGAACTACAGCCCGGGCGACACCGACTTCACCTGGACCCGGCTGACGTCGTGGCGGTCGCTGCTGGCCGCCTCGCTCGACCAGGACCACGACGAGATCATCTCCGGCGAGGTGATGGCCGAGCCGGACAGCCCGAGCGCGGAGCTGCTGGCGGCGTGGCTGTCGATCCGGCTCGGCGTCGCGGTGGAGCGCACGGTGTCCGAGGGGCCCGGCATCACCGGCGTCCGGCTGACGACGACCGGCGGCGACATCGTGATCGACCGGCCGGACGGCCGGGTCGCGACGCTGTGCCGCCCCGGCCAGCCCGACCGGCAGGTGGCGCTGATGCGCCGCCCGATGTCGGAGCTGCTCGCCGAGGAGCTGCGGCGGCTCGACCCCGACGAGGTCTACCGGGAGGCGGCGGCCCGCTTCGCCAAGGACCTCGCGGGCGGGACGTCGGACGAGGGCGTCGCCAGCGAGCCGCTGTCGGGCACGCGGGAGGCGGCCACGACGAAGAAGGCGGCGAAGGAGGCCGAGAAGGAGGGCCTGCCCGACGCCCCGGCCTCGTCCGCGGCGAAGCCGTCCGGCGGGAAGAGGTCGTCGCGCGGCAAGTCGTCGGGGGACGCGTGACGCCCCCGGCGGTCCTGGTCCATCGCGACCAGGACCTGCTGGCCAAGGCGGCGGCGGCGCGGCTGGTGACGCGGATCGTGGACGTGCAGGCCGCGCGCGGCTCGGCGTCGGTGGTGCTGACCGGCGGCGGCGTCGGCACGGCGGTGCTGGCGGCGCTGGCCGCGACGGGCGCCCGCGACGCCATCGACTGGCGCCGGCTGGACGTGTGGTGGGGCGACGAGCGGTTCCTGCCGTCCGGCGACCCCGAGCGCAACGAGACGGGCGCCCGCGCGGCGCTGCTGGACCATGTGGACCTCGACCCGGCGCGGGTGCATCCGATGCCGGCCTCGGACGGCCCGGACGGCGACGACGTGGAGGCCGCCGCCGAGCGGTACGCCGCCGAGCTGCGCGCGGCCGCCCGTCCCGAGGACCACGGCCCCGTCCCGTCGTTCGACGTGCTGATGCTCGGCGTCGGCCCGGACGCGCAGCTCGGTGATGTCGCTGATCCGCCAGGTCGCGGTGATGACGTCGTCCGGGCGGACGGGACGGTGGAACGCGTAGGAGTTGCCGCCGCGCACCAGC